>NZ_UGHY01000002.1:842500-1142500 GCF_900450995.1 Haemophilus parainfluenzae
TTAAAACACGCCGCCAAATCGGCATGATTTTCCAACATTTTAATTTATTGACCTCTCGAACCGTTTTTGAAAACGTAGCGTTACCACTTGAATTAGAAAATAAATCGAAAGCAGAAATTCAAGAGAAAACGACCGCACTTTTAGCGCTTGTAGGATTAAGTGATAAACATAATGTGTATCCTGCTAATCTCTCTGGTGGTCAAAAACAACGTGTAGCTATTGCGCGTGCACTTGCAAGCGATCCAAAAGTCTTACTCTGTGATGAAGCCACTAGTGCATTGGATCCCGCTACAACTCAATCCATTCTAAAATTATTAAAAGAAATCAACCGCACTTTAGGTATCACTATTCTTCTTATTACTCATGAAATGGAAGTAGTTAAACGCATCTGCGATCAAGTTGCAGTAATTGATAAAGGTCGCCTGATTGAACAAGGCACAGTTAGTGAAATTTTCTCTAATCCGAAAACAGAATTAGCCCAAGAATTTATCAGCTCGACTTTCCACATTACGTTGCCGGAAGAATATTTAGAAAATTTATCTGATACACCAAAACATGCCAAATCGTATCCAATCATCAAATTTGAATTTACCGGTCGTTCAGTAGATGCCCCATTACTTTCTCAAGCATCGAAAAAATTTGGCGTGGAACTCAGTATCTTAACATCACAAATTGATTATGCCGGCGGGGTAAAATTTGGCTTTACTATTGCAGAGGTTGAAGGTGATGAAGATGCGATTACGCAAGCCAAAGTTTATTTAATGGAAAATAACGTTCGAGTAGAGGTGCTAGGCTATGTTCAATGATTTATGGGCAACATTTAGCCAACAATTTCCCGATAATTTTGCAAGTTTATTAACGGTATCGACCATTGAAACGGTTTATATGTCAGTATTATCGACATTAATTGCGGCTTTATTAGGCTTACCATTGGGTTTTTTAACCTTTTTAACTAATAAAGGGGCGATTTTAGAAAACAAAAAACTCAATGCATTTTTAAATGTCATTATTAATATCGGACGTTCAATTCCTTATATTATTTTGTTACTTGCTTTAATTCCGATAACAAGCTGGTTACTTCCTGGCGGTAGTATTGGTTCTAATGCGGCGATTGTTTCATTAAGTGCAGCGGCAACACCATTTTTTGCACGTCTTACGAGCAATGCACTTTTTGAGATTCCGACTGGTTTGACTGAAACCGCAAAAGCCATGGGCGCAACCAATTGGCAAATTATTCGTAAATTCTATTTACCTGAATCTTTACCTACGCTCATTAATGCCATTACGCTCACTTTCGTGACATTAATTGGCTATACCGCAATGGCGGGAACGCAAGGCGGTGGCGGCTTAGGAAGCCTCGCCATTAACTACGGTGTCTATCGCAATATGCCATCGGTAACTTGGGCGGCAACGATTGTTATCGTGATTATCGTGATGCTCAGTCAAAAATTAGGTGACACGCTCGCAAAACGAGTGGATCACCGTTAATTGTTTTCTATACCATTTTATTCACAACAAGGAAAAAACATGAAATTAAAAAACTTATTTGCTATCACCGCTATTGCATCAGCATTAGTATTAACAGGTTGTAAAGAAGATAAAAAAGCAGATGCTGCATCAACTGCGCCGGCTGCAACATCAATCAAAGTTGGTGTAATGGCAGGTCCTGAGCACCAAGTAGCCGAAACCGCTGCAAAAGTGGCAAAAGATAAATACAACTTAAATGTTGAATTTGTTTTATTCAATGATTATGCATTACCAAATACTGCTGTATCTAAGGGTGATTTAGATGCTAACGCAATGCAACATAAACCTTACTTAGATGAGGATGTAAAAGCGAAAAACTTAAATAACTTAGTGATCGTTGGTAACACCTTTGTTTACCCACTAGCTGGTTATTCTAAAACCATCAAAAATGTAAATGAATTAAAAGATGGCGCAAAAGTTGTTGTACCAAATGACCCATCAAACCGTGGTCGTGCATTAATCCTCCTTGAGAAACAAGGTTTAATCAAACTTAAAAATTCTAGCGATCTTCTTTCAACTGTCGCAGATATCGTTGAAAATCCGAAAAACTTAAAAATTTCTGAAGTGGATACCTCTGTTGCAGCTCGTGCATTAGATGATGTTGATCTTGCGGTTGTAAATAACACTTATGCAGGTCAAGTTGGCTTAAATGCACAAGATAACGGTGTATTCGTAGAAGATAAAGATTCTCCATACGTAAACATTATTGTTTCTCGTACTGATAACAAAGACAGCAAAGCGATCCAAGATTTCGTAAAAGCGTACCAAACTGAAGAAGTTTACCAAGAAGCGAAAAAACACTTTAAAGATGGTGTTGTAAAAGGTTGGTAATCTTAACTTAAGCAAAATATTTCAAAGCCACCGATTAAGGTGGCTTTTTTATTGATGAAAAGAAAGTGATCTGCCCCCCCAAAAGTTGGACAGGTTAGTTAACTTAAATATTGAGCTCGGTATTGCACTGGGCTCAATCCTTTGAAAGCAAGTTTAATGCGTTTTTGGTTGTAATACACTAAATATTCTTCAATTTCAGCCTGTAATTCAGTGATTGAATGATAAGTCCGAGAGTAAAAACACTCTGATTTTAGTATCGCAAAAAAACTTTCAATCACCGCATTATCGTAGCAATTTCCTCGGCGACTCATACTTTGAACCGCTTTACCTTCCAACATTTTCACCCATTCCGCCGTGCCATACAAATACACCTTGGTCACTATGAATAATCGGGCATTCTGTCGGTTTAAGCCGACTAAGCCCTTGTTCTAACATCTTTTTTACCAATGAAAACTTCGGGCGTGTCGCAAAGTTATAGGCAATAATTTCTCGGTTAGCCAAGTCCATCAACGGTGAAAAATAAAGCGTTTCTTGACCAACATGAAATTCCGTTACATCCGTTACCCATTTTTGATTGAGTGCCGTTGCTGTAAAATCACGATTCAGCAAATTCGGGGCAATATGCGATGTTTTTCCACGTTTTCCATGTCTTTTCTTGCGTAAAATGGAATGAATACCTAACTCGTTCATCAGCTTTAACACCGTTTTATGATTCAAATTAAAACCCATTTGGCGTAATTTAAACGTCATGGGGCGATAACCATCTCGTTTTCTGTTCTTTTTATACAGCGATAAGATAGCCTCTTTTACCTCGTGATAATTTCGCTTAACCTCTTTATAGTAAAAGCTTGAGCGAGGCATTTTAGCCACATGAAGTAAATTATTTAATGCATAGTTTGGCTTCAATCTTTCAATGATTTTTCTTTTTTCTGTCGTTGTTTTTGACGGTCGAGCTTCTCCAACTCCTTTAGGTAAGCAATCTCCGCACGAGCCAAGGCGAGCTCTCGTTGTAACTTTTTAAACGCTTTAGGTGAAAAGTCTGTGGTTTCTGGAATTTCAATGTCTTTCTTTTTCATCTTTGGCTTCGCTATTTTCGGTGTTTGAAGGTTTTTATAAGGCGATTTTACGCCATCAAGCCCTCTTTCCCGAAATGCTTTTAGCCAATAAATGACGAGAGCGTGGGAAATTTGATGAAGTTTAGCCACCTCACGGATACCATAATCCTGTTCGGTGACGAGTTTGATAATTTTCAAACGAAATTGATAAGGGTAGGACATAATCTGCACCTCAAATTAGGTGTCCAGGTTTTGGGGTGCAGATCAAAGTGCGGTCAGTTTTTTATGATACTTTTCCAAAAGAAAAACTCATCAAAAACTGATCTGCACCCCAAAAGTTGGACTCAACAAACCAACAATTGAGGTGCAGATTTTTTTATGGGTAAACACTACACAATCGAATTTAAATTACAGGTTATTCAACCTATTTTGAATGAGAAAATGAGTATTAGAGAAGCCGCGCGTTTTTACAATATTCCCTCCAACACCCTAGTCGGGACATGGTTGAAACGGTTTGAAAAAAGTGGCATAAAAGGACTTATTCCCCGTAAACCATCAGGACGACCGCCGATGAAACCCAAATATGCAAAAATGCCACCGCCACCCAAAACTGAAGAAGACCGTTTACGCCTGAGAATTTTACAGCTTGAAGCGGAGGTGGCCTACCTAAAGGAGTTGAGAAGGCTCAGACTTCAGGACGAAGCCGAGCAACGGAAATTATCCAAAGGTTAAGAACACGCTATCCGTTAAAATGGCTTTTAGGTTTTGCACAGTTAGCGCGTAGTACGTTTTTTGCAAAACTTCAGATTAAACCGGATAAGGATGAGCAGCTGAAAAAGGCCATTAAACGCATCAAAGCCAATCATCCTGATTATGGCTACCGACGAGTTCATGCCAGCTTGCCAGGCGTGAATCATAAAAAAGTTCAACGTTTAATGCAGACACTTGGGCTTCAAGTGCAGTCAAGAAAAAGCAAGAAATTGACGACCTATCGAGGCACGATAGGGGTGATTGCACCGAATCATCTTGAACGCGATTTTAGTGCAACGGCCCCGAAACAAAAATGGGTGACCGATATCACAGAGTTTAAGACGAAAGATGGGAGTAAAGTCTATTTATCCCCAATTTTAGACTTATTTAACAATGAGATAGTCTCCTATAATCTCAGCTATTCCCCAAACTGGGCGCAAGTAGAGGACATGTTAATGCAAGCCGTCAAAGGATTAAATAAAGCTTGTGGTATCATTTTGCATTCAGACCAGGGATGGCAATATCAAATGGTAGCTTATCGTCGAATCTTGGCTGAACATGGCATCATTCAAAGTATGTCGAGAAAAGGGAATTGCTTGGACAATGCCGCGATGGAAAGTTTCTTTGGGCGATTAAAAACGGAATGTTTTTATGGTCGGGAATTTAAAACAAAAGAAGAGATAGTTGATGCTGTCAGAGATTATTTGGATTACTATAATCATCGACGGATTCAACTAAAATTAAAAGGACTGAGTCCGATACAATATCGAAAACAATCCTTTAAATAACAGTCTAACTTTTTGGGGTCAGATCAAAACTGACCGCACTTTATTTATTGAGATAATAAAAAACCCGAGCCTAAACTCGGGTTTTCTTTTTATCGATTAGCGATTACTCTGCATCATCTGCCATATTAAGCATTTCTGCTAAGTTAGTTGTTGCATCATCTGCTGTCATCACGAATTCATCAGCAATTGCTGCTTCATCGTCTTCAGACAATTTAATCACAACATCGTCTACAATACGTTTTTTGTGGCGACCTTGGTGATACGCAAACCCCGTACCTGCAGGGATTAAACGACCTACGATTACGTTCTCTTTCAAGCCACGTAATTCATCACGTTTACCCGCCACTGCCGCTTCAGTAAGCACGCGAGTGGTTTCTTGGAACGATGCCGCAGAAATGAAGGATTCTGTCGCCAATGACGCTTTGGTAATACCAAGTAATTCACGTTCGAATTCAACTGGTGGTTTACCTTCCGCTTCACGTTTACGGTTCACAATTTTCACGCGAGCTACTTCAACTTGTTCCCCTTCAAGGAATTCGCTGTCATAAGCTTTCGTAATGACTGCTTTACGTAACATTTGACGTACGATAACTTCGATGTGCTTATCGTTAATTTTTACCCCTTGTAAGCGGTAAACTTCTTGCACTTCGTTCACGATATATTCAGTTACAGCACGAACACCGCGTAAACGTAAGATATCGTGTGGAGTCTCTGCACCATCAGAAATCACGTCACCACGTTCTACCATCTCACCTTCAAATACGTTGAGCTGACGCCATTTTGGAATCATTTCTTCGTAGATTTCACCTTCAGTTGGTGTGATTAGCAAGCGACGTTTACCTTTGGTTTCTTTACCGAAGGACACGATACCTGAAATTTCTGCCAAGATAGCAGGCTCTTTCGGTTTACGAGCTTCGAATAAATCAGCAACGCGTGGAAGACCACCGGTAATATCTTTAGTACCCACAGATTCTTGTGGAATACGTGCAAGTGGTTCACCCACTTTTACTTCTGCACCGTCATCTAAACTTACGATTGCTTTACCTGGTAAGAAGTATTGTGCAATAACGTCAGTTTCAGGTAAGAAGATATCGTTACCTTTTGCATCAACTAATTTGATGGTTGGGCGTAAATCTTTACCTGCTGTTGCACGTTCACCCACATCTTGTACGACGATAGAAGAAAGACCGGTTAATTCATCCGTTTGACGAGTTACAGTTAAACCATCCACGATATCAACAAATTTAACAAAACCTGATACCTCAGAAACAACTGGCATAGTATGTGGATCCCAGTTTGCCACTGTTTCACCTGCTAATACTTCTTGACCGTCTGCTTTATTTAATACAGTACCGTAAGGCACTTTATAGTGTTCTTTCGTACGACCAAATGCATCAGTCACTGTTAATTCAGTATTACGAGAAGTTAAAACTAATTTACCTTCATCATTAACAACGAATTTCGCGTTAGCAAGGTGTAAAGTACCGTTGTTTTTGATTTGTACGCTAGATTCTTTCGCTGCTGCAGAAGCCGCACCACCGATGTGGAACGTACGCATGGTTAACTGTGTACCTGGCTCACCGATAGATTGAGCAGCGATAACACCCACTGCTTCACCTTGGTTGATGAGGTGACCACGCGCTAAGTCACGACCGTAACATTTCGCACATACACCGAAGTCAGTATCACAAGTTACAACAGAACGTACTTTTACGCTGTCCACTGAGTTTGCATCTAACACATCACAAAGTTTTTCATCTAATAAAGTGTTACGTGCAATTAAGACTTCTTCTGTACCTGGTTTATACACATCTTCAGCTACAACACGACCTAACACTAATTCGCGAAGTGGAACTTTCTCATCGCCACCTTCGATTAATGGAGTCATGACTAAGCCTTCGTGCGTACCACAGTCATCTTCAACGATCACTAAGTCTTGTGCTACATCAACTAAACGACGAGTTAAGTAACCAGAGTTTGCGGTTTTTAATGCAGTATCCGCCAAACCTTTACGCGCACCGTGGGTTGAAATAAAGTACTGAAGTACGTTCAAACCTTCACGGAAGTTCGCTGTAATTGGAGTTTCGATGATCGAACCATCTGGACGCGCCATCAAACCACGCATACCTGCTAACTGACGAATCTGAGCTGCAGAACCACGCGCACCAGAGTCAGCCATCATAAAGATGCTGTTGAAAGAAGCTTGTTTCTCCGGATTACCTTCACGGTTGATAACTTCTTCCTGAGATAAGTTTTCCATCATCGCCTTAGCTACGCGCTCATTCGCCGCAGCCCAAATATCGATGACTTTGTTATAACGTTCGCCAGCCGTTACAAGACCAGATTGGAACTGTTCTTGAATTTCAGCTACTTCAGCTTCTGCTGCAGAAATAATTTCGTATTTTTTCTCTGGGATAACCATATCATCGATACCCACAGAAGAACCTGAACGTGCCGCATAAGCAAAGCCGGTATACATAATATGGTCAGCAAACATTACTGCTTCTTTCAAACCTAAACGACGATAAGCTTCGTTGATGAGTTTAGAAATTGCTTTTTTACCTAATGTTTGATTGAACAATGAATATGGCATACCTTTTGGCGCGATCATCCATAAGATTGCACGACCGATAGTGGTATCGGTTAATGTAGTTTTCTCTTCGAATTCACCAGCTTCATTTTTCACATATTCAGTAATACGTACTTTAACGCGAGAATGTAATTCTGCTTCACCTGTACGATATGCTTTTTCAGCTTCGCGTGGATCTTGCAATAACATGCCTTCGCCTTTACCGTTTACTTTTTCACGGGTCATATAGTAAAGACCCAACACCACGTCTTGTGATGGAACGATAATAGGATCACCGTTTGCAGGTGAAAGTACGTTGTTGGTTGACATCATTAACGCACGCGCTTCTAACTGCGCTTCAAGTGTTAATGGTACGTGAACCGCCATTTGGTCACCATCGAAGTCCGCGTTGAACGCCGCACAAACAAGTGGGTGTAACTGGATTGCTTTACCTTCAATTAGAAGTGGCTCAAACGCTTGGATACCTAAACGGTGAAGTGTCGGTGCACGGTTCAATAGAATTGGGTGCTCACGAATAACTTCTGCCAAGATATCCCAAACGATCGCTTCTTCACGCTCAACCATTTTCTTAGCCGCTTTAATTGTAGTTGCATAACCACGGCTTTCTAATTTTGCATAGATAAACGGACGGAATAATTCCAATGCCATTTTCTTCGGTAAACCACATTGGTGTAAGTGCAAGTATGGACCTACAGTGATTACAGAACGGCCAGAATAGTCAACACGTTTACCTAATAAGTTTTGACGGAAACGACCTTGTTTACCTTTGATCATATCCGCAAGTGATTTTAATGGACGACGGTTAGAACCCGTAATCGCACGACCACGACGACCATTATCTAATAACGCATCAACAGATTCTTGTAACATACGTTTTTCGTTGCGCACGATAATATCTGGTGCGATTAAATCTAATAAACGTTTTAAACGGTTGTTACGGTTGATCACGCGACGATATAAATCGTTCAAATCAGATGTTGCAAAACGACCACCATCTAATGGTACTAACGGACGTAAATCTGGTGGAAGTACTGGTAATACAGTCATCACCATCCACTCTGGTTTATTACCAGACTGTTGGAAAGCTTCTAATAATTTTAAGCGTTTAGTGATTTTCTTACGTTTTGTTTCAGAGTTAGTTTCTTGTAACTCTTCACGTAATTTCTCACATTCCACTTCAAGATCAATACCTTTAAGTAAATCTTGAATTGCTTCAGCACCCATTTTCGCTTCGAATTCATCTTGCCAACGGTCTTCAGCATCAAGGAATTGTTCTTCAGTTAATAACTGTCCACGCTCCAAATCGGTCATACCCGGTTCGGTCACGATGTACATTTCAAAATAAAGCACACGTTCAATATCACGTAATGGCATATCAAGTAATAAACCGATACGGGATGGAAGTGATTTTAAGAACCAAATGTGTGCAACTGGACAAGCCAACTCAATGTGGCCCATACGCTCACGACGTACTTTAGTTTGTGTTACTTCAACACCACATTTTTCACAAATCACACCACGGTGTTTTAAGCGTTTATATTTACCACATAAACATTCGTAATCTTTTACTGGCCCGAAAATACGTGCACAGAAAAGACCATCACGCTCAGGTTTGAACGTACGATAGTTGATTGTTTCAGGTTTTTTAACTTCACCAAATGACCAAGAACGGATCATGTCTGGAGAAGCTAACCCAATTTTAATCACATCAAAATCTTCACTCGTTTTTGATTGTGCTTTTAAAAACTTAACTAAGTCTTTCACAAATAGTCTCCTGTCGGAGTTAAGGGTTTCAAAGTGCGGTCAAAAATATTTTGTTTTTTTAACCGCACTTCGGCGATTTCTTCCTTTTGCTTCCCCTGCGAACAGGGGAAGACAGGTTTGTCGATTACTCTTCGTCTAACTCGATATTCAAACCAAGTGAACGGATTTCTTTCATAATTACGTTGAAAGATTCCGGTGTACCCGGATCCATTTGCTGGTTGCCACCAACGATGTTTTTATACATCTTCGTACGGCCGTTCACGTCATCGGATTTCACAGTTAACATTTCTTGTAAGGTGTAAGCAGCGCCATATGCTTCAAGTGCCCATACCTCCATCTCACCGAAACGTTGACCACCGAATTGTGCTTTACCACCAAGTGGTTGTTGAGTAACAAGACTATAAGAACCTGTTGAACGAGCATGCATTTTGTCATCAACTAAGTGGTTCAATTTGAGCATGTACATATAACCTACGGTTACTGGACGCTCGAATTTCTCACCAGTACGGCCATCATATAACGTAATCTGACCTGAAGTTGGTAAGCCACCAAGTTTCAACATTTCTTTGATTTCTTGCTCAGCAGCACCATCAAACACAGGTGTTGCTACCGGTAAACCTTTACGTAGATTTTCCGCTAAACGCATGATTTCGTCATCGCTAAAGGTGCTTAAATCAACTTTTTGTGCGCCATGACCTAAATCGTATGCTTTTTGCATATAGCCACGAAGTTTCTCAACGTCTTGTTTTTGTTTGATCATCGCATTAATTTGATCACCGATACCTTTCGCCGCTAAGCCTAAGTGGGTTTCTAAGATCTGACCGATGTTCATACGAGACGGTACGCCCAGTGGGTTCAATACGATTTCAACTGGTTGACCGTTTTCATCGTATGGCATATCTTCCACAGGGTTGATTTTTGAGATAACACCTTTGTTACCGTGACGACCCGCCATTTTATCACCCGGTTGGATGTGACGTTTCACCGCAAGGTAAACTTTAACCACTTTTAACACGCCTGGTGCAAGGTCATCGCCTTTAATGATTTTCTTACGTTGTACTTCAAGTTTGTGTTCAAACTCTTTACGTAATTCTTCATATTGCTCAGCAAGCTGTTCTAATTGGTTTTGTTTTTCTTCATCAGAAATGGTTTGTTCTAACCATTTGGTGCGATCCATTTTATCTAATTGAGCCGCATCAATACCGCCAGCGATAAGTACATTACGTACACGAGCAAACAAGCCAGCTTCTAAGATTTCTAATTCATCAGAAAGGTCTTTCTTAGCTTGTTTTAACTGCATTTCTTCAATTTCTAATGCACGTTTGTCTTTTTCTACGCCATCACGGGTGAAGACTTGAACGTCAATTACTGTACCGCTTACGCTGTTTGGTACGCGTAATGAAGAGTCTTTTACATCAGATGCTTTTTCACCGAAAATTGCACGTAACAATTTTTCTTCTGGTGTTAATTGCGTTTCGCCTTTAGGGGTGACTTTACCGACTAAGATGTCACCACCTTTCACTTCAGCACCCACATAAACGATACCTGATTCATCCAATTTGCTTAATGCAGATTCACCAACGTTTGGAATATCTGCAGTGATTTCTTCAGAACCTAATTTAGTATCACGCGCCACACAAGATAATTCTTGAATGTGGATTGTCGTAAAGCGATCTTGTTGTACTACACGTTCAGAAACTAACATTGAGTCTTCAAAGTTATAACCGTTCCAAGGCATGAACGCCACACGGATATTTTGACCTAATGCTAATTCACCTAAGTCTGTTGAAGGACCATCTGCTAATACTTCACCACGGTTAATTGGATCGCCTAAATTCACACAAGGAATTTGGTTGATACAGGTATTTTGGTTAGAACGGGTGTATTTAATTAAGTTATAAATATCAATACCTGCTTCACCTGCTACAGTTTCGTCTTCATTTACTTTGATAACGATACGAGACGCATCAACGTATTGAACTGTACCACCACGTTTCGCGACAACCGCAACACCTGAGTCTAATGCGATTGGTTTTTCCATACCTGTACCTACTAACGGCTTATCAGCACGTAAAGTAGGAACCGCTTGACGTTGCATGTTCGCCCCCATTAAGGCACGGTTCGCATCGTCATGCTCTAAGAATGGAATTAACGCTGCAGCCACAGATACCACTTGTTGGGTTGAAACGTCCATATAATGAATTTCTTCTGGTTTATAAAGACCAGATTCACCACGTTCACCACGAGCAGTAACGAATGCATCTGTAAAGCGATTGTTCTCATCAAGGTTTGAGTTCGCCTGTGCAATGATGTAGTTTGCTTCATCAATTGCAGATAAGTATTCGATTTCTTCGGTTACTTGACCATTCACTACTTTACGATATGGGGTTTCTAAGAAACCGTAATCGTTCGTACGAGCAAACGCAGAAAGTGAGTTGATCAAACCGATGTTTGGACCTTCAGGGGTTTCAATTGGACATAAACGACCATAGTGGGTGTTATGTACGTCACGAACCTCAAAGCCTGCGCGTTCACGCGTTAAACCGCCTGGACCTAATGCAGAAATACGACGTTTGTGCGTCACTTCTGATAATGGGTTGTTTTGGTCCATGAATTGCGAAAGTTGTGAAGAACCAAAGAATTCTTTCACTGCCGCAGAAATTGGTTTCGGATTAATTAAGTCTTGTGGCGTGATTGCATCTAAATCGCCTAAAGATAAACGCTCTTTAACCGCTCTTTCTACACGAACTAAACCAATACGAAATTGGTTTTCTGCCATTTCACCCACAGAACGAATACGACGATTACCCAAGTGGTCGATATCATCCACTTCACCACGACCATTACGGATATCGATGAGTTTTTTCATCACACGAATGATATCGTCGTTACTTAAAATACCAGTACCCTCGCCTTCAGGAATACCTAACGAGCGATTAAACTTCATACGACCTACTGCAGATAAATCATAACGTTCTGCAGAGAAGAATAAGTTATTGAATAATGCTTCTGAAGATTCTGGTGTAGGTGGTTCACCTGGACGCATCATACGATAGATTTCATATAATGCACTTACACGATCGTAAGTTGGATCAACTCGTAATGTTTCAGAAATATATGGACCGTAATCTAAGTCATTGGTGAATAATGTTTCGATCACTTTATAGCCTGCTTGCGATAATTTCGCTAACACTTCTAAAGAAATCTCGCCATTTGCTAGGCAAATGATTTCACCTGATTCAAGATCTACATAATCTTTCGCAGCAACTTTACCTGCGATATATTCAGTTGGCACTCCAACTTGTGTCACATTATCTTTTTCTAATGCTTTGATGTGACGAGCTGTAATACGACGACCGCGTTCTACATAGACTTTGCCATTTGCTTCGATATCAAATGTTGCCGTTTCACCACGTAGACGTTCTGGCACTAATGTCATGAGTAATTTATTGCCAGCAATTTCGAAAGTTACTTTGTCGAAGAATAAGTTTAAGATTTCTTCAACGGTGTAACCTAACGCACGTAAAATAATGGTTGCCGGTAATTTACGACGACGGTCAATACGCGCATATAAGTTATCTTTTGGATCAAATTCGAAATCTAACCAAGAACCACGGTAAGGGATAATGCGTGCGTTATAAAGAACTTTACCTGAAGAGTGTGTTTTACCTTTGTCAGAATCAAAGAATACGCCCGGGCTACGGTGTAATTGTGAAACGATAACACGCTCAGTACCATTGATAACAAAAGTACCGTTGTCAGTCATTAATGGGATTTCACCCATATATACTTCGCTTTCTTTAATGTCTTTGACTGCGCGCGATGAAGATTCTTTATCGTAGCTAACTAAACGTAATTTTACGCGTAAACCTGCTGCATAAGTTGAACCACGAATTTGACATTCACGTACATCAAATTCAGGCTCTTCTAAACGGTAATCAACATATTGTAATTCTGTATAACCGTTATTGCTTACGATTGGGAAAACAGAACGGAATGCAGCTTCTAAGCCTTGTTGACCTTCAGGATCTTTTTGAATGAATTTATCAAAAGAATCTAATTGGATAGTTAATAAATAAGGTACATTTAAAACTTGCGGACGTTTGCCGAAGTCTTTACGAATTCGTTTTTTCTCAGTATAGGAGTAACCCATTATTGGTTTTCCTCTGTAAATTTTAGTGAGACCGAGTTGATATAAAAAAAGTGCGGTCAAATTGATTGACGTTTTTTATTTATATCGGAGATTGACGCCGTTTCGGATACCGCACTCTGAACCTTACTTCTGTAGTGGGCTACTTAAATTAAAACGTCTGATTAATTTAAGTGGAAACAGATACCATTAAACGGAAAATGCCTATCTGTTTTTTGTGCTGTTTTTGATAGCACAAAATGGCTGATGGTAAACCACCAGCCATTAAGCCTGAGAAACAGGACATAAGTGAATCAAAAATTATTTGATTTCTACTTTTGCGCCAGCTTCTTCTAATTCTTTCTTAAGTGCTTCAGCTTCTTCTTTAGAAACGCCTTCTTTTAAGTTAGCTGGAGCAGATTCAACTAAGTCTTTAGCTTCTTTTAAGCCTAAACCAGTTGCACCACGTACTGCTTTGATAACTGCTACTTTGTTAGCACCAGCTTCAGCAAGAACTACGTCGAATTCAGTTTTTTCTTCTGCTGCCGCTGCGCCGCCTGCTGCTGGAGCTGCTGCTACTGCTGCCGCTGCTGAAACACCGAATTTTTCTTCCATCGCTGCGATTAATTCAACGATTTCAGTTACAGTTTTTGAAGCAATCGCTTCAATGATTTGTTCGTTAGTTAATGACATAACAATCAATTCCTAAAATAAATAAAGTTAGATGAAGTAAGAAACACTTAATGATTAAGCTGCTTCTTGTAATTTGTCGCGTAATGCCGCGAAGGTGCGAGCAAGTTTGCCTGCTGCAGCTTCTTTCATTGTGCCCATTAAACGTGCAATCGCTTCTTCGTAAGTTGGTAATGTTGCCAAGAATTCAACATCTTGGATTTTACCTTCAAAGGCTGCACCTTTAATTTCAAACTTATCGTTTGCTTTAGCAAACTCTTTGAACAAACGAGCTGCTGCGCCCGGGTGTTCGTTAGAGAACGCGATAAGTGTTGGACCTACAAACGTATCTTGTAAGCATTCGAAATCAGTGCCTTCAACCGCACGACGTAATAAAGTATTACGAACAACGCGCATTGTTACACCAGCTTCACGAGCTGCTTTACGTAATTCAGTCATTTTATCAACAGTTACACCGCGAGAGTCCGCGATTACTGCTGAAAGTGCACCTTTGGCTGCTTCATTTACTTCAGCAACAATTGCTTGTTTGTCTTGAAGATTTAATGCCATTGGCTTTTAGCTCCTGAATACACTCCGATTTCTCGGAATTAATTTACCTCATCGAAAGAGTTATCTTTCAGACTAGGACGACTTCGGTGCCCAGAAGCAAGAAATATTCTTATTCTGTTCACCATCTACGTAGGATTATTAAGACGATTATTGCTAACCATTCCCTACGGTCTTGGACGGGGCTTGAATAGGTCAAGCACCAACCAGAAATTTTACGCTAAGCGTAATTTAGGAGCAAGATTATAGTGATTAATCTCGCTCTTGTAAAGTCTATTGTAGAAAAAATCTGCAGATTTTGACCGCTCTTTCCTATTATTTTCTTACCGCAATTGCCTCGATTTCTAAGCCAACATCTTTTGGTAAGCGAGCAACTTCTACACAAGAACGTGCAGGGAAGTTAGGATGATTATTTTCTTTAAAGAACTTCTCGTACTCTGTATTTACTGCGGCAAAATCATTCAGATCTTTCACAAACACAGTAGTTTTCACAATATCGCCCACGGTCAAACCCGCTTGTTCAATAATCGCTTTCACATTCTCTAAAGATTGACGCGCTTGTGCCACAATATCTTTCGGCACTTCACCATTCGCCGGATTAACGGGAATTTGTCCAGATGTTAAAACTAAATTACCTAAATCTACCGCTTGAACATAAGGGCCAATTGCTGCTGGGGCTTTTTCTGTATGAATGATTTTAGTCATGATATTCTCCTTTAATAATCTTGACGTATAAACACGCTTGCTATCCTACCATATAAGTGTCTTAATTACTTATATAAGTATTCTTAATCAATCTCTTTTAATACATCATCAGAGAGTTCTTTCTGAGAACCTTCTTTCACTTTGCCATCATTTACTTTAAATTCTAAATTCTGATAATAAGCTTCGCGGAAGGTAACATAAGGATCTTGTGCTTGATTTAGCAACTCGGTTTGGTCCAATGTTTTCGAGCGTTTATCTACCGCTTGTACACCGTATTTCACAAGTGACCACGGACCACCTACCCAATTCCAGAACGGATAAGTATAAGCCGCATCGACCACTGCACCCGTTAATTGACGAGGTGTCGTCGCATTATAAATTGGCAATACAATATAAGTGCCCGCATCTACACCATAGGTGCCCAATGTTTCCCCAAAGCTACGTTGATCATAAACTTGCAATTCTTTACTTGCACTTGCAAAGTCAAATAAGCCACCAATACCAAAGGTTGAGTTAATCCAAAAACGGTTGAAGTGAACAAAGGCTTTTTTCGGCTCACCTTCTAATAAACGGTTAACAAAGCTCACCGGCTCATCCAAGTTATTTGCCACATTGGATAAACCCTTTGTGACCGGTGTCGGCACGTAATCACGCCAGCCTTTTGCTGCCGGTTCCAACACATAGCGATCCATGACTTTATAGTTAAAATCAAACATCGTACGGTTAAAACCTTCTAATTTATCATTGCGTTCACCATCAGCTTTGGTTGCACAACCTGTTAAAACAGCCGTTATCATTAAGCCTACCGCAAGTAAAGGTGATTTTTTCATTCCACTTTCCTATTACAAAAAATTGTCTTTATTCTAACCAACTTGAAAGATAACTACAAAAGAATTTATTTCAGCCTTTGGATTACTCTTTCTATTAGCCATTATTGAAATCGTATTTTTTAGTTTTCAAAAAATCACTTTTGTTCCCAGCATAAACAAAAAATGCGGTTATTCTGATCTGCACCCCAAAAGTTGGACTCAACAAACCAACAATTGAGGTGCAGATTTTTTATGGGTAAACACTACGCAATCGAATTTAAATTACAGGTTCTTCAACCTATTTTGAATGGGAAAATGAGTATTAGAGAAGCCGCGCGTTTTTACAATATTCCTTCCAACGCCCTAGTCGGGACATGGTTGAAACGGTTTGAAAAAAGTGGCATAAAAGGACTGATTCCCCGTAAACCATCAGGAAGACCGCCGATGAAACCCAAATATGCAAAAATGCCACCGCCACCCAAAACTGAAGAAGACCGTTTACGCCTGAGAATTTTACAACTTGAAGCGGAGGTGGCCTACCTAAAGGAGTTGAGAAGGCTCAGACTTCAGGACGAAGCCGAGCAACGGAAATTATCCAAAGGTTAAGAACACGCTATCCGTTAAAATGGCTTTTAGGTTTTGCACAGTTAGCGCGTAGTACGTTTTTTGCTAAACTTCAGATTAAACCGGATAAGGATGAGCAGCTGAAAAAGGCCATTAAACGCATCAAAGCCAATCATCCTGATTATGGCTACCGACGAGTTCATGCCAGCTTGCCAGGCGTGAATCATAAAAAAGTTCAACGTTTAATGCAGACACTTGGGCTTCAAGTGCAGTCAAGAAAAAGCAAGAAATTGACGACCTATCGAGGCACGATAGGGGTGATTGCACCGAATCATCTTGAACGCGATTTTAGTGCAACGGCCCCGAAACAAAAATGGGTGACCGATATCACAGAGTTTAAGACGAAAGATGGGAGTAAAGTCTATTTATCCCCAATTTTAGACTTATTTAACAATGAGATAGTCTCCTATAATCTCAGCTATTCCCCAAACTGGGCGCAAGTAGAGGACATGTTAATGCAAGCCGTCAAAGGATTAAATAAAGCTTGTGGTATCATTTTGCATTCAGACCAGGGATGGCAATATCAAATGCTAGCTTATCGTCGAATCTTGGCTGAATATGGCATCATTCAAAGTATGTCGAGAAAAGGAAATTGCTTAGATAACGCCGCAATGGAAAGTTTCTTTGGGCGATTAAAAACGGAATGTTTTTATGGTCGGGAATTTAAAACAAAAGAAGAGATAGTTGATGCTGTCAGAGATTATTTGGATTACTATAATCATCGACGGATTCAACTAAAATTAAAAGGACTGAGTCCGATACAATATCGAAAACAATCCTTTAAATAGCAGTCTAACTTTTTGGGGTCAGATCATTCCTAACCGCACTTTTTTATCTATTAAATTAAAGTTTTTCTGAAAGCATTGCTTCTAATTTCTCTTGGTCAACTGCAAATTTGCGAATACCATCTGCTAATTTTTCAACAGCCATCGCATCGCTGTTATGTTGCCAATAAAACTCTGCTTCAGTTAACGGTTGAGGTTTCGCTTTTACTTCACCTTTGTACTCTAATTTACGCACAAGTGGAGTTGTGTTTTCTTGTAATTCTTTAAGTAAAGCAGGAGCAATAGTTAAACGGTCACAACCTGCTAATTCAATAATTTCACCCACATTACGGAAACTTGCGCCCATCACCACCGTTTTATAACCATATTCTTTGTAGTAGTTATAAATTTTGGTTACCGAAATGACACCTGGATCTTCTGCCGGAGCATATTCTTTTTTATCGGTATTTGCTTTGTACCAGTCTAAAATACGACCGACGAATGGTGAAATTAAGTAAACACCCGCTTCAGCACATGCACGAGCCTGCGCTTCGGAGAATAATAAGGTTAAGTTACAGTTAATCCCTTCTTTTTCAAGAATTTCTGCCGCACGAATACCTTGCCATGTTGAAGCAATTTTGATCAAAATACGATCATTTGAAATACCTGCAGCATTATAAAGTGCGGTAAGTTTACGTGCTTTTTCAACAGTTGCTTGGGTATCGTAAGAAAGGCGCGCATCCACTTCAGTTGAAATACGTCCTGGGACAATTTTTAAAATTTCTAAACCGATGTTTACCGCTAATTTATCTTCTGCATCAATTAATTGTTGTGCTTTATCCGCACTTTGGGCTTTTGCATAAGCAATCGCTTCATCAATTAATGGTGCATATTGTGGTAATGCTGAAGCACTTAAAATTAAAGATGGGTTTGTTGTTGCATCTTGCGGTTGGTATTTTTTAATTGCATCAATATCGCCAGTATCAGCCACGACGACGGTCATATTACGAAGTGAATCTAACTGTGTTGTCATTATATTCTCCTTGAATGGATTTGTTTGAATTCGACTGTCTTACGATAGCATAATTAGCTTTAAAAAGATAATTCGTCCAAGAAAATATTTACGATAGGGAAAACCAATGCATTCTAGATTTCTCCTCTCATACCATCACTTTTAGCAATCTTTTCGAGATTTATTAGATATAAATCACAAAACGTTACTTTTCTTTAAATAATTACCTCACAAATCTTTACAAAAATGAAATTTTGAGCTAGTAAGAAAAGGACTCTTTATAAAAATATCGCCTAATGACAAGGAGGCTCAAATGCAACACAAACTACTCTTCTCAGCAATCGCTCTTGCTCTTTCCTATTCTGCGCAAGCAGTTATAGTACCTGAGGGAACTCAATTAGATGAAAAACAACATATCGTCATCAATAACGGGGCTGAACCACAAAGTTTTGACCCACAAAAAACCGAAGGTGTGCCAGAATCTAACGTTGCTTATCAATTACTTGAAGGCTTAGTCACCTCAGACTCTGAAGGTAAACTTCAACCAGGTGTGGCTGAAAGCTGGGAAAATACACCTGACTTCAAAACCTGGACATTCCATTTGCGTAAAGATGCAAAATGGTCAAACGGTGATCCTGTTACCGCGCACGATTTCGTGTTTGCTTGGCGTCGTTTAGTGGATCCTGCAACTGCTGCACCTTACGCAAGCTACTTAAGCTATTTACAAGTAGAAAATGCGCAAGACATTATTGACGGTAAGAAAAAACCGGCTGAATTAGGCGTGGAAGCAAAAGATGATTACACCTTTGTGGTTCATGCAACCAATCCTGTGCCTTATGCGGTTAGTTTAACGACTCACCAATCCTTATTGCCATTACCACAAAAAGTAGTCGAAAAATTGGGTGATGCATGGGTGAAAAAAGAAAACTACGTGGGTAACGGTGCGTATAAGCTCGCTAACCACATCATTAACGAAAAAATTGAATTTGAACGTAACCCACTTTATTGGAATGATAAAGAAACTGTAATCAATAGTGCGACATTCCTCGCTATTGAGAACCCAAGTACCGATGTAGCGCGTTATCGTGCGGGCGATTTAGATATGACGAGCTACGCCTTACCACCAGAACAGTTTGCTAAATTGCAAAAAGAATTGCCTGACGAAGTATTCACGACACGTACTCTTGCAACCTATTCTTATGAATTAAACAATAAGAAAGCGCCTTTTGATAACGTGAATGTTCGTAAAGCATTGAACTTATCCCTTGACCGTAATGTGATCACCGATAAAGTTTTAGGTCAAGGTCAAACACCAACCTATGTGTTTACGCCGACTTACATCGAAGAAGGTCATCTTATTCAACAACCTGCTTATTCAAAAGAATCAATGGCACAACGTAATGAAGAAGCCATCAAACTCTTAGAAGAAGCCGGTTACAGCAAAGCGAATCCGTTAAAATTCAGCATTCTTTACAATACCAATGAAAACCACAAAAAAGTGGCTATTGCTGCAGCATCTATGTGGAAAGCAAACACCAAAGGCTTGATTGATGTGAAATTAGAAAACCAAGAGTGGAAAACTTACATTGATAGCCGTCGTGCAGGTCGTTACGATGCGGCACGTGCAGGATGGAATGCGGATTACAACCAAGCCACAACATTCGGCAACTATTTCTTATCTAATTCGAGTAACAATACCGCGAAATATGCGAATCCAGAATATGATAAAGCGATTGCAGAATCTTACGTAGCAACGGATGCAGAAGGTCGTGCAAAAGCTTATGCGAAAGCCGAAGAAATTCTTGCAAAAGATTACGGTATCGTACCAATCTTTAACTATGTGAATCCACGCTTAGTGAAACCTTACGTAAAAGGTTATTCAGGCAAAGATCCGCAAGATCACATCTACTTACGCAACCTTTATATTATTAAACATTAATTCGTTGCTAGTATTTAAGTGCGGTTAAAAATCGTCGCGTTTTTTGACCGCACTTTTCGCCCATTTTGGTTGGAGTTGTTATGCTCAAGTTTATTTTTAAACGGCTGTTGGAGGCATTGCCGACGCTGTTTATTTTGATTACTTTTTCTTTCTTTTTGATGCGTCTCGCCCCTGGCAGCCCGTTCACCTCTGAACGTGCTTATCCGCCAGAAGTCATGGCTAATATCGAAGCGAAGTATCATTTAAATGAACCATTATATAAACAATATTTCCTTTATTTAGAAAATCTTTCCAAAGGCGATTTTGGTCCCTCTTTTAAATATAAAGACCAATCAGTCAATGATTTAATCGCGTCAGCTTTCCCTGTTTCCATAAAATTGGGAATGGTGGCCTTCGCCTTTGCAGTTGTGTTAGGGGTAACAGCAGGTACACTCGCCGCTCTCAATCAAAATAGCCGCTGGGATTATATTTTGATGAGTTTCTCGATGCTTGGGGTCATAATGCCAAGCTTTGTCTTCGCACCAGTCTTGGTGCTGATTTTCGCCATTTATTTGGGTTGGTTACCCGCTGGTGGGTGGAATGGCGGTTCAGCCATGTATATTATTTTACCTGTAGCTTCCTTAACTATTGCTTATGTTGCAGGGATTGCGCGTATCATGCGTGGCTCCATGATTGAAGTGTTGCATTCCAACTTTATTCGTACCGCTAAAGCCAAAGGGCTTTCAACCTCAAGAATCATTTTAAAACATGCTTTACGCCCTGCTCTTTTACCCGTGATTACCTATTTAGGACCCGCTTTCGTAGGCATTATTACTGGCTCAATGGTGATCGAAAGTGTATTTGGTTTACCTGGCATGGGGTTATTATTTGTAAACGGCGCATTGAACCGCGATTATTCTTTAGTTTTGAGCCTCACCATTTTAGTGGGGACATTAACCATTTTATTTAATGCGATTGTGGATATTTTATACGCTATCATCGATCCAAAAATTCGTTATTAAGGATAAATTATGACAGATTATCGTACTCAGCCGATTAATCAGAAAAATGCGGATTTTGTGGAACAAGTGGCTGACCGTATTGAAGAAATGCAACTGGAAGGCCGCAGCCTATGGCAAGATGCGAAACGCCGTTTTTTCCGCAACAAAGCAGCTGTTGCCAGTCTAATTATTTTGGCATTTATTATTATATTTATTACCGTAGCGCCTTGGTTCTTCCCATTTACCTACGAAGATACCGATTGGAATATGATGAGCGCTGCACCAACAATGGAAGGCTATCACTTCTTCGGTACCGATGCCTCGGGTCGAGACTTGTTGGTACGCACTGCTATCGGTGGACGTATTTCATTATTGGTCGGTATTGCTGGTGCTTTCATTTCCGTCACTATCGGCACAATTTATGGAGCGATTTCCGGTTATGTAGGCGGTAAAACAGATATGTTAATGATGCGCTTTTTAGAGATTCTCAGCTCATTTCCATTTATGTTTTTCGTGATTTTGTTGGTGACTCTTTTTGGCCAAAACATTTTCTTAATTTTTATCGCAATCGGTGCCATTGCTTGGCTTGGTCTTGCACGTATCGTACGCGGACAAACCCTCAGCCTAAAAAATAAAGAATTCGTCGAAGCCGCGATTGTTTGTGGCGTACCTCGTCGCCAAATCATTTTGAAACACATTATTCCGAATGTATTGGGCTTAGTGGCAGTATATGCCTCACTTGAAGTGCCGGGGCTCATTCTATTCGAATCATTCTTAAGTTTCTTAGGATTAGGTACACAAGAGCCGATGAGTAGTTGGGGCGCACTATTAAGTGATGGTGCTGCGCAAATGGAAGTCTCGCCTTGGTTATTAATTTTCCCGGCATTTTTCCTTTGCCTTACCCTATTTTGTTTTAACTTTATCGGTGACGGGTTGCGTGATGCACTCGATCCGAAAGATAGATAGGAGCGAATAATGCATCCTTTATTAGATGTAAAAAATCTCTACGTTCGCTTCAAAACACCAGATGGCATCGTCACAGCAGTGAATGACTTAAACTTCACGCTGAATGCAGGAAGCACGCTGGGCATCGTAGGCGAAAGTGGTTCAGGCAAGTCACAAACAGCCTTTGCTTTAATGGGTTTATTGGCAGCCAACGGTGAAGTGGACGGCTCTGCCATTTTTGAAGGTAAAGAATTAGTTAATTTACCGAATGCTGAGTTGAATAAAATTCGCGCCGAGCAAATTTCCATGATTTTCCAAGATCCCATGACATCACTCAACCCATACATGAAAATCGGTGAACAACTCATGGAAGTGCTGCAATTGCATAAGGGCTATGATAAACAAACTGCCTTTGCCGAATCCGTGAAAATGTTAGATGCAGTTAAAATGCCAGAAGCAAAAAAACGCATGGGTATGTATCCTCATGAATTTTCGGGTGGTATGCGTCAACGGGTGATGATTGCAATGGCCTTATTGTGTCGTCCAAAACTACTCATTGCTGACGAACCAACAACCGCTTTGGACGTGACGGTTCAAGCGCAAATCATGACCTTGTTAAATGAGTTAAAACGTGAATTTAATACTGCAATTATTATGATCACTCACGATTTAGGTGTGGTGGCAGGTATCTGCGATCAAGTCATGGTGATGTATGCTGGGCGAACCATGGAATACGGCACAGCGGAACAAATTTTCTATCATCCGACTCATCCTTATTCCATTGGCTTAATGGATGCGATTCCTCGCTTAGACGGCAATGAAGAACACTTGGTAACCATTCCAGGCAATCCACCGAATTTATTGCATTTGCCAAAAGGTTGTCCGTTCTCACCTCGTTGCCAATTTGCTACCGAACAATGCCAAACTGCGCCAAAACTGACCACATTTAATCATGGTCAATTACGCAATTGTTGGTTACCCGCGGAGAAATTTAACCTATGACAGTCTCAAACAACAAAGAATTACTCCTTGAAGTCAATCACTTAGGCGTCAGTTTTAAAATTAAAAATGATAAATCCCTTTTCTTTGCAAAACCGCAAACCTTAAAAGCGGTGAAGGATGTCTCTTTTAAACTTTACGCAGGTGAAACCCTCGGCGTAGTGGGTGAATCTGGTTGCGGTAAATCCACACTTGCACGCGCTATTATCGGTTTAGTCGAAGCGAGTGAAGGGGAAATCTTGTGGCTTGGTAAAAATTTGCGAAAACAATCAGCGAAACAATGGAAAGAAACGCGTAAAGATATCCAAATGATTTTCCAAGATCCGCTCGCCTCTCTCAATCCGCGCATGAATATTGGCGAAATCATTGCTGAGCCATTAAAGATCTACCAACCGCACTTAAGCGCCGCTGAAGTGAAAGAACAAGTGCAAGCTATGATGTTGAAAGTCGGGCTTTTACCAAACTTGATTAACCGCTATCCGCATGAGTTTTCTGGTGGCCAATGTCAGCGTATCGGCATTGCTCGCGCGTTAATCATTGAGCCGAAAATGATCATTTGTGATGAACCTGTTTCTGCGTTGGACGTGTCCATTCAGGCACAAGTAGTGAATTTATTGAAATCCCTACAAAAAGAAATGGGGCTTTCCTTAATTTTCATCGCCCATGACTTAGCGGTGGTAAAACACATTTCTGACCGCGTATTAGTCATGTATTTAGGCAATGCTATGGAATTAGGCAGCGATGAGGAAGTTTATAACAACACTAAACATCCTTATACCAAAGCCTTAATGTCTGCAGTTCCGATTCCCGATCCAAAATTGGAACGCAATAAATCCATCGAATTGCTTGAAGGTGATTTGCCTTCCCCAATTAATCCGCCATCAGGTTGCGTATTTCGTACTCGCTGCCTGAAAGCTGATGAAAATTGTGCGAAACAAAAACCACCTTTCACCAGCCAAAACAACAGCCATTTTGTGGCTTGTTTAAAAGTCTTATAAAACAAAAAGTGCGGTTAAAATGATCTGCCCCCAAAAAGTTAGACTGTCATTTAAAGGATTGTTTTCGATATTGTATCGGACTCAGTCCTTTTAATTTTAGTTGAATCCGTCGGTGGTTATAGTAATCCAAATAATCTCTGACGGCATCAACTATCTCCTCTCTACTGTTAAATTCCCGACCATAAAAACATTCTGTTTTTAATCGTCCAAAGAAACTTTCTATTGCGGCATTATCCAAGCAATTCCCTTTTCTCGACATACTTTGAATGATGCCATTTTCAGCTAAAATTCGACGATAAGCTACCATTTGATATTGCCATCCCTGGTCTGAATGTAAAATGACACCACAAGCTTTATTTAATCCTTTGACGGCTTGCATTAACATGTCCTCTACTTGCGCCCAGTTTGGGGAATAGCTGAGATTATAGGAGACTATCTCATTGTTAAATAACTCTAAAATTGGAGATAAATAGACTTTACTCCCATCTTTCGCCTTAAACTCGGTGATATCGGTCACCCATTTTTGTTTCGGGCCGTTGCACTAAAATCTCGCTCAAGATGATTCGGTGCAATCACCCCTATCGTGCCTCGATAGGTCGTAAATTTCTTGCTTTTTCTTGACCGCACTTGAAGCCCAAGTGTCTGCATTAAGCGTTGGACTTTTTTATGATTTACGTCTGGTAAACAGGCATGAACACGTCGGTAGCCATAATCAGGATGATTGGCTTTGATGCGTTTAATGGCCTTTTTCAACAACTCATCCTTATCCGGTTTAATCTGAAGTTTCGCAAAAAACGTACTACGCGCTAACTGTGCAAAGCCTAAAAGCCATTTTAACGGATAGCATGTTCTTAACCTTTGGATAATTTCCGTTGCTCGGCTTCGTCCTGAAGTCTGAGCCTTCTCAACTCCTTTAGGTAGGCCACCTCCGCTTCAAGCTGTAAAATTCTCAGGCGTAAACGGTCTTCTTCTGTTTTGGGTGGCGGTGGCATTTTTGCATATTTGAGTTTCATCAGCGGTCGTCCTGATGGTTTACGGGGAATCAGTCCTTTTATGCCACTTTTTTCAAACCGTTTCAACCATGTCCCGACTAGGGCGCTGGAAGGAACATTGTAAAAACGAGCTGCTTCTCTAATACTCATTTTCTCATTCAAAATAGGTTGGAGAGCCTGTAATTTAAATTCGATTGTGTAGTGTTTACCCATAAAAAATCTGCACCTCAATTGTTGGTTGTTGAGTCCAACTTTTTGGGTGCAGATCAAAATTCACCGCACTTTCTACTTTTACAATTCTAATTTTTCTTCAATTACTTTAGCCAAATCATCTAACATCGCATAACGCTTGCGATACATAGAACGTTTCTTACTCGGTACCTCATCAAGATTTCTATCTATTTCTAAAGGTAATTCCCAATAATCTTTCAACTGTCCACCTGATTCAGCAAAAATCGCATCATAATCTACAACATAATGAGAACTTTGAATAAAACGCGATTTATTTTGATATTTTTGTGGTATGCCCAATAATGTCTCGAAACCCAACGCTTTCGTCAATGCTTTCATTGTTTCCACCATCAAATAAGCAGGGCGCAAACCATAACAAGTTTTTGTGAGTTGCTTTACCATCTCTTTAGAACCTTCAAAATTGGGTCCCTGCACCACAGAAATAAGCAACGCCTCATCAAGTTTGGCAAAAGTAAGCAAATATACTAATTCATCACGTGGTTTATGCCATAACTCCAGCACCCAATAACCTTCCATCGGTTGGTGTGTGGTCATCGACAATGTCATTTCAAAATCAGGAATCACTTCACCAAAACTTAATGGTGTTTTATAAATAGGTGCTGAAAGTGCGGTCAATTTTTCAGGTAAAAAAAGTAGATTCTCACAGATAGCTTGAAAACGCTGTTTGCTGTTAAAACGTTTATCTAAAAAGCGATAAACTAATGGATAACTATAATCTGCATGTTCATTTAATAACGTCACAAGAAAAGGATGCTGGTTAATAAATTGCTCAAATTGAGCAATTAATCCACGGTGTAAAAAAGCGCGAAGACGATAACGTAAACGCTTAAGCGCATAAGAACGCCCAGGGCGATCGGGATAAACAGCCTCAGCTTTTGTCCAACGATATTGATTTTCTTGAGATTCCATAGGTATTGGTATAATTAAAAGATATTTTAAATGATTTAAAGTGCGCATTCTCTCATAATTTCAGCAATTTTTCTATTTGTGATATGCTAAGGTCAATTGATGAAAGGAACTATTATGTCTGAAATTAAACTGAATTATCATAAAACACATTTTCTTACGAGCGCCCCAAATATTCGTTCTATCCCAGAAGATACAGGGATTGAAATTGCTTTTGCAGGACGCTCAAATGCTGGAAAATCAACCGCACTTAATGCATTAACCAATCAAAAAAGCTTAGCTCGAACCTCTAAAACACCTGGTCGTACACAGCTCATCAACCTTTTTGAAGTAGAGCCGAATTGTAAACTGGTAGACTTACCCGGCTATGGTTATGCTGCTGTTCCTGAGAAAATGAAAATCGAATGGCAAAAATCCCTCGGGAATATTTGCAAAAACGCGAATGTTTAGGCGGGCTTGTTGTTTTAATGGATATTCGCCATCCTTTAAAAGATCTCGACCAACAAATGATCGAATGGGCTGTTTCTGCTGATTTACCGGTTATGTTACTTTTAACTAAAGCGGATAAACTCAGTCAAAGTGCGCGTAGCAAACAAGTCAAAATGGTACGTGAAGCCATTTTACCCTTCCAAGGTGATATTCAAGTCGAAGCCTTTTCTGCACAAAACAAAATTGGCATTGATAAATTGGCTGCCAAGTTAGATAGTTGGTTTGCGCCACTTTTCGTGTAGTTTTTTATCAAGAAAAAGTAATTTCTGCGATCAAGATCGCAAAAAAAAGTACAGGATGCATGATTTCATTCTGTGCTTTTTTTATAGTGCGAAAATCTGATTATTTTTGACCGCACTTTAAGGAATCTGAATGTCTCTTGCCATTGTTTATAGCCGTGCATCAATGGGGGTACAAGCCCCTCTTGTTACCATTGAGGTACACTTAAGTAACGGAAAGCCTGGATTTACCTTAGTTGGTCTACCTGAAAAAACAGTGAAAGAAGCACAAGATCGTGTCAGAAGTGCATTAATGAATGCCCGGTTCAAATATCCTGCTAAACGCATCACCGTTAACCTTGCACCAGCCGATTTACCCAAAGAAGGGGGACGATTTGATTTACCTATTGCAATCGGTATTTTAGCCGCATCAGATCAACTTGATGGTAGCCGTTTAAAACAGTTTGAATTCGTTGGCGAGCTCGCATTAACAGGTGAATTACGTGGCGTACACGGCGTGATTCCCGCCATTTTAGCAGCACAAAAAGCGAAACGAGCCCCCATTATCACTTATCAAAATGCCAATGAAGCTTCACTTGTCTCAGAACAAGAAACTTATTTCGCTAAAAACCTTTTGGAAGTCGTACAATTCTTAAATAATCAAGAAAAATTACCTTTGGCCTCATTACTCACACAAGAAAGTGCGGTCGGATTTTCAGTTAAAAATCACTTAGATTTGACCGATATTATTGGTCAGCAACATGCTAAACGAGCACTAACGATAGCGGCAGCAGGTCAGCACAACCTACTCTTTTTAGGGCCACCTGGGACGGGTAAAACAATGTTGGCAAGTCGTCTTACTGCATTGCTACCTGAAATGACCGATTTAGAAGCCATTGAAACCGCTTCGGTTACGAGCTTAGTACAAAATGAATTAAATTTTCATAACTGGAAACAACGTCCGTTTCGAGCGCCACATCATAGTGCCTCATTACCGGCCTTAGTAGGTGGGGGAACCATTCCAAAACCAGGCGAAATATCGCTCGCACATAACGGCGTACTTTTTCTTGATGAATTACCTGAGTTTGAGCGTAAAGTGCTTGATGCACTTCGTCAACCATTAGAAAGTGGAGAAATTATTATTTCGCGTGCCAATGCTAAAATCCAATTTCCTGCTCGCTTTCAATTAGTTGCGGCGATGAATCCAAGTCCAACCGGGCATTACACTGGAACACATAATCGAACCTCGCCGCAGCAAGTGATGCGTTATTTAAACCGACTTTCAGGGCCATTTTTAGATCGCTTTGATTTATCTATTGAAGTACCTCTTCTGCCACAAGGTAGCTTACAGAATACAGGGGATAGAGGTGAGACAAGCCAACAAGTACGAGAAAAAGTCTTAAAAGTGAGGGAAATTCAACTTGCTCGAGCCGGTAAAATCAATGCGTATCTTTCAAGCAAAGAAATTGAACGAGACTGTAAATTACAAGATAAAGACGCGCTATTCCTTGAAAATGCACTCAATAAGCTTGGACTTTCAGTAAGAGCCTATCATCGGATTTTAAAAGTCTCACGCACGATTGCTGATTTAAATGACGAAAAAGAAATACAACAATCTCATTTAGCAGAAGCGCTAGGGTATAGAGCCATGGATCGGTTGTTACAGAAATTATCTATCACTTAAAAAATAAAAGGGCGAATAATTCGCCCTTTTTTCTTCTATTCTTAATAATAAGAATGTTCACCGCGTTGGTGTTCGGTTACGTCTCTTGCACCTTTTAATTCATTTGGGAAGAGCGAAACTAACTGTTTCTCTACCCCATCTTTTAAGGTTACATCAACCATCGAGCAACCATTACAGCCACCACCAAATTGTAGAACAGCATAACCATCATCGGTAATTTCAATTAGCGTGATTTTACCGCCATGGCTGGCTAATTGTGGGTTAATTTGTGTTTGGATCACGTACTCTACGCGCTCAATTAAAGGCGCATCATCTGCAACTTTACGCATTTTTGCGTTAGGTGCTTTTAAAGTAAGCTGAGCGCCAAGCTCTTCGGTTACATAATCAATTTCTGCATCTTCTAAAAACGGTAAACTAATTTCATCTACAAATGCAGAGAACGTATCGTACTTCATTTCAGTATCAGTCGCTTCAACTGAATTTAGCGGGCAATAAGATACGCCACATTCTGCTCCAGGTGTCCCCGGATTCACGACAAAAATACGAATATTTGTACCTTCTTCTTGTGTATCTAAAAGTTTCCGAAAATGTGCTTGTGCAGCATCTGAAATAAAAATTTGTTCCATAAATAAAGTCCTAATACTTGATGCAATATATCAAGAATGATACTCCTATACGGCAATTTTTTCTACATTTATTCCTATTTTTATAGATATAGATAAATCCTATCTTTAAAAATTTAGGCTCTCGCTAAACCCCATACTTGAATTTCTTTTACACCTAATTTTCGAAGTTGTTTGGCTATCTCTGCTAACGTTGAACCAGTTGTAATCACATCATCCACCAAAGCAACGCATTCATAAGGGAAGGGCTTTTCGGTATCCACTGTAAAAGCATTTTTAAGGTTTTGTCGCCGATCTTTCGCCGTTAAACCTCGCTGAGTATGGGTATGTTTAATCCGTTTCACCACATGATGACAGTTAGGCACATCACACCAACAACTTAACCAATTAGCCAATAAATCAGCCTGATTATACCCCCGATACCATTGTCGAAAATGATATAGCGGCACTGGAATAATCGCCTGAGGCAACGAGAGCCCATGCGTTCGTCTCGCCTCTCGCACCGCGAGATAAAGCAAACGCGATAAACTGCAATCTAACCAAAACTGTTTTTGGAATTTAAAACGATGAATAAGTGAAGAAATCGGTTCGAGGTAATGCCCAATAATCACAATACGATCCCAAGCGGGTTCATTTTTCAAACAATGTCCACAGCCCATTGCATAATGCTGCAAGGGTGAACCACATCGACCACAATAAGGGAAAGTTTTAATTTGCTTCTGACATCGACTACACAATCCATTTCGACCAAGATAAATAGATCGCTTGCAATGCACACAGCTAAACTGAAAAAAATGGGAAAACATAAGAGAAATTGACCGCACTTTATTTTTTTGCTTTTTCTGCTTGCTTAAAATGCTTTTCTTTCTTAGCCATTTCCATTCTTTCACCTTGTTTTAAAATATGAGGGGTCACAAAAATTACGAGTTCTCGTTTTTGATGTCGTTCACTTTCCTTACTAAATAGACGCTTAATACCTGGAATATCACCCAATAATGGTACTTTATCGACACCTTTCGTGATCGTATCGTGGAATACACCACCCAATACAATCGTTTCGCCATCTTTGGCAAACACTTGCGTATTAATTTCTTGTTTATCAATGGATACCACTTCATTTTGTCCGTAAGCCACGCGATTTCCCGGAGAATTTTGACTGACTAATAAATCCAATAGAATATTATTATCCTTCGAAATATGCGGCGTGACTTCTAATCCTAAGACAGCCTCGCGAAACTCCACTGACTGTGTATCATTTTTCCCATTTGTCACCACATAAGGAATTTCTGTCCCTTGTTTGATGCTTGCACTTTTCTTGTTGGTCGTAAGTAAGCGAGGACTCGCAATGATCTCCACGTTATTTTCACGTTCAAGTGCAGTCAATTCTAAGTCTAATAATCGACCATTAATTTTAGCCACTTGAAGCGCTAATGAGCCAGCTGGCGTGACCGTTGTCGCAAAATTCACGTTTAAATTATTACTGATATTACTAAAGCCATTCGCATCTAAGCTGCCACCCACTCGATGGGCTGCCTCAGTAGGATTAAAAATGCCCCAACGCACACCTAATTCTTTTAGGCTTTCATCTGTAATCGTCACAATACGTGCTTCAATCACGATTTGTTCAATGGGTTTATCCAACTCTGCGATTAATTTTTTGATATTTTTTATAGAACGTGCATCATCCTGAATCAGTAATACATTGCTTCGGTCATCAAAGGTAATTGTGCCGCTAGGTGAAAGCAAAGAACCACTACCAGTTGTTAAAGATTTCATCACATCAGAGGCCTTGGCAAAATGCAGTTTAACCGTTGTACTCACAAGTGGTGTTTCACTAGGCAAACTTTCTCCGCTAATTGCCATAGGTTCTGTCATTTTCTCTGCATATTGCTCATGTTGAGAAGGCTTACCCAAATAATAAATACCATTTTCTTGATAAAAAGAGAGCCCTTTGATTTTTGCTACAGAACGCAATAAACGATCAAAATCTACATTATCCAATTGCAATGAAAGCGTTCCCTCTAATTCATCATCAATCATTAAATTAGTATTTTGCTCAAGAGCAAGTTGCTGTAGTGTCGCCACCATGGGAGCTTGTTTTAAGCGAAGTGAAAATACGCGATTCTCTGCCGCTGAGTAGGTCGTCCATAGGATCAAAAAACACATTAAAAACTGACCGCACTTTGTTTTTATTTTCTGCTTTATCATTTTAAAATCTCATTATGATTGAGGTCGTTTGTTCACATTGCCCTGCTTTATAACTTTGAAGCGTCACGCTGTTTTTACTCACTTTTTCGACTAAATAGCCTTCTTTTCCAATCCTCTGCCCGACTTGAACAGACAGAATATGCCCATCATCATTAAATAACACTTCTGCCTGTTTACCATATTGCACGACTCCCACAATGTGTAGCTGAACCAATGGGCGTTCCTCCGCCAGTCTCGGCTCCGAATACACGCAAGCCGACACCGGCGGTAGGGTGAGCCCCTCTTTTGAATATTCGGTTTGTTCTCTTTGTTTACGATCAAAAGGATCTTGTGAAAATGCTGATACAGAAAAAAACGCTATCAAGATTAAGAAAAGTTTTTTCATTATTTGTCCTTATTTAGTTGGAAAATTAACTCACATGTAATAGAAGCATTTTCCTCTTCATCTAATTTCTCAATGTTTAATTGCGTTAAAGAAAGTGTAGGAACATCGTTTAAAAGTGCGATCACAAATTGCTGTAAATCGACAAAATAGCCTTGCAATGATAAATGCAACAAAGTATGTTGAGAAAAATCCCAACGTAAATCCAACGATCGAAGTCGCCCATTTAACAACGCCTGTACATGCTGATTAATCGGCAATACAGAATTAGCTAATTCTGGAGAAAGTTGTCGGCTGTCTGACTTTTGTCTTAAGGTTTGTAAAATCTTTTCCTGTTTATCCCACTCTTGCTGCTGCAAACTCAATTCTGCGTCAAGTCGATGTCGTTCATTACTCTTTTCAACGTAACGAAAAACAGGTAAAAAGATGACCGCACTTAATGCACTCAACCAAAAGGCGGCATGGACCATTTGAGGTAATCGAAGCCATCTCCCAAACCAACTTTGTACACTTTTTTGAACAAGCTCATTGATAAAGTTCCTCATTGCACAGACTCCGATAACTGAATATCAAATTGAAAAAATAACTGATGTTGCACTGGCTGAAACTTAGTTAAGTTAACCTCTGTAAAATGACGTTTGAGAAATTGATGTATCTCCTCAAACTCTTGTTGGCTTTCTGTCGCGCCTGAAAGGACAACTTGCTTCGCATTGAGCGTAAATTCATCTAACTCGCCCTGTTGTAATGGGAACTCAGTTAATAAATTAAGCAGGCGATACACATATTCTGTATCCATTTCCGTCAGCTCATTCATTTCTTTCAAATCATGTTGTAGTTGTTGAACTTGAATGCGTTTCTGATGGACTTGATGAGTTATTTGTGTCAGTTTTTCTTTTGTCTGACTTAGGGCTTGCCCTTGTTGTTCATTAAGTTGGTTCAATCCAATGACAATCAAAACTGAACAAGCTAGCCAAATTAAACCTTGACACATAAAACGACGAAAGGCCTTTTGATGTTGTTCTAAGCGCCAAGGCAATAAATTAAGGCTAAACATCACCACTCTCCCGATTAACTAAAGGCAAAAGTGCGGGAGGTTTTAAAGATAACTCCACTAGCTTTAAATCGGTTTGCCACAGTGCATTACCTAAAGCAATAAAAGGGAAATCTGTTTCAATACGCTGCCAATCTTTAGGCTGTAATTCGATTGTATGTGAATTCAACATATCGGGCGTTTGATACACATAAACCTGTTCTATCGTTTCGGGAAAGCGTTGGATAAATTGTTGATAAAGTTCGGATAAATCACCTTGAGATTGCAAGACTTGTCGTTGTTGTAAGCGTTCACAAACGGCGAGACATCCTTGTTGATCTTGATATAAAAATAAGGCGTTAGTCGGCTCTTGACCTAAAATGGCATAAAATGCGCGTAAAATACTGTGATTCAGTAAATCAAGTGCGGTCAATTTTAACGGTAGATATTTTGCTAATTCTGCATTGGCGCTTTCTTGTCGAATAGCCGTGATATCCAAACGAAAACCTTGTTTTAATGGCGTGGTCAGATAATCAAACCATAATTCATCCAAAGGAATCGGTAATTCTTTTTGCAAAATAAAACGACATTGTTGTTCACACTCCTGAACATTGAGTGTTTGCGGTAAAATAAGCGTTTTAGACCAAGTTAAATGGGGTGAAATAGCACCGATAAAACAACATTGGTTTGTTTTTTGCGGTAAATGAGGTAATAACTGAGAAAAAATATCCTTTTGTCGTCCATTCAAGCAAATAGATTGAACTTTGTTGAATTCATCTAGCCAAACAAAATAGAGGTTATCTTGTTGTTTACTCACACCAATTTGTTGTTTTCGCTGCTTTCTATGAGCAATTCCCATATTCTTTCCTATTCTTTAAGGGATTAATCTTTTATACTTAGCAGCCAAAATCATAATTTTGATTTTTTGAATATTCATTAAACCAGAGAGAATTTTACGATGCGGATCGCAAAATTAATATTAAGTACCCTATTTACGATATGTATACTGGGGTTAGTCGCCGGTGGTGTACTGTATTTTCACTTAAAATCCTCCTTACCATCGGTAGAAAGCCTAAAAACCGTCGAGTTACAACAACCGATGCAAATTTATACGGCTGATGGCAAATTGATCGGTGAAGTCGGTGAACAACGCCGTATTCCAGTGAAATTAGAAAATGTACCTCAGCGTCTGCAAGATGCTTTCTTAGCGACGGAAGATAGCCGTTTTTATGACCATCACGGTTTAGACCCTGTCGGTATTGCTCGTGCGATTTTTGTTGCTGTCAACAATGGTGGTGCATCTCAAGGGGCAAGTACCATTACGCAACAGCTTGCACGTAACTTCTTCTTAACCCCGGAAAAAACCATTATTCGTAAAGCACGTGAAGCGGTATTAGCGGTAGAAATCGAAAATGCTCTAAGCAAACAAGAAATTTTAGAGCTTTATTTGAATAAAATTTTCTTAGGCTATCGTTCTTATGGTGTCGCAGCCGCTGCACAAACCTACTTTGGTAAAAACTTAGATGAATTAACGCTCTCTGAAATGGCTGTGATTGCAGGCTTACCAAAAGCACCTTCAACAATGAACCCATTGTATTCACCAAAACGTGCGGAAGAACGCCGTAATGTGGTATTAGGTCGTATGTTGGATGAAAACAAAATCACCAAAGCAGAATATGATGCAGCCATCAAAGAGCCAATCGTAGCGAGTTATCACGGTGCAAAATTTGAATTCCGTGCAGACTATGTGACTGAAATGGTTCGTCAAGAAATGGTAAAACGTTTTGGTGAGGAAGATGCTTACACCAAAGGTTATAAAGTCTTCACAACTGTACTGTCAAAAGATCAAGCAGAAGCACAAAAAGCCGTACGTAATAACCTGATCGATTATGATATGCGTCATGGCTGGCGTGGTGGCGCGCCTCTATGGAAAAAAGGTGAAGCCGTATGGGACAACGAGCGTATTGTCGCTTTCTTGAAAAAATTACCTGATTCAGAACCTTTTATTCCAGCGGCGGTAACCGCATTGGGTAAAAATGGTGCAGAATTACTTTTAGCTAATAATGAAACGATGACGCTATCTTCAAACGCAATGCGTTGGGCAGGTAAATCCCCCGTTAAAGTGGGCGAACAGATTTGGATTCGTAAACGTGATAACGGTGAGTGGGTGTTAGGCCAAATTCCAGCAGCTAACTCTGCATTAGTTTCATTAAACTCAGATAATGGTGCAATTGAAGCCATGGTGGGTGGTTTTAGCTACGAACAAAGTAAATTTAACCGAGCAACCCAATCTTTAGTGCAAGTCGGTTCTTCGATTAAACCATTTATCTATGCAGCTGCATTAGAGAAAGGTTTAACGCTTTCAAGCGTATTACAAGACAGTCCTATCTCCATTCAAAAACCAGGACAACCTTTGTGGCAGCCGAAAAACTCACCTGATCGTTATGACGGTCCAATGCGTTTACGTGTGGGTTTAGGTCAATCTAAAAACATGATTGCCATCCGAGCCCTACAAACCGCAGGTGTTGGCTTTACAGCTGACTTCTTACAACGTTTTGGATTCAAACGTGACCAATATTTTGCCAGTGAAGCACTTGCATTAGGTGCAGCGTCTTTCACGCCGCTTGAAATGGCGCGTGCTTACGCGGTATTTGATAATGGTGGTTTCTTAATTGATCCTTACCTTATCGAAAAAATTCAAGATAACACGGGTAAAGATTTATTTATTGCTAATCCGAAAATTGCTTGTATCACCTGTAACGACATTCCTGTTATTTATGGTGAAACCAAAGATAAAATTGATGGTTTTAAAGATGTCGCAGAAGTGGCTAACCCTGACAATCTAAAATCTGCTAAAGGTAATAGCAACACCGATACAGATGAAGGTGAGGGTGATCAGCAACCTGAGAATGTACTAGACTTGCCAGAGCTTCAAACATCAGCATTAAATGACGGTTCTGTTGATTTAATGGCGGATGCGAAAGACGGTGCGGCAAAACAAGAGTACGCCCCTCGTGTGATTAGTGGTGAATTAGCCTTCTTAATTCGTAGTGCATTAAATACGGCGATTTATGGTGAGCAAGGACTTAGTTGGAAAGGTACCAGCTGGCGTATTGCTCAAAGCATTAAGCGTAGTGACATCGGCGGTAAAACCGGTACCACGAATAGTGCAAAAGTTGCTTGGTATGCGGGCTTTGGTGCTAACTTAGTGACAACGACCTATGTCGGTTTCGATGATAACAAACGCGTATTAGGTAAAGGTGAAGCGGGTGCGAAAACCGCAATGCCTGCCTGGGTTGCTTATATGAAAGCTGCACTTTCTGATGTACCAGAACGTCAACTCACACTTCCACCAAACATCATGGAAAAAACCATTGATAGTAACTCTGGTTTACTTTCTGAAGGTGGTGGTCGAAAAGAATACTTTATCGTCGGTACTGAGCCTAAACGTACTTACATTGCGGAAATGCAAGAGCGTGGTTATTATGTTCCACCAGAGTTACAACAACGTCTAAACGGTGGAACAGGTAAAACTAAAGATGCCATTCCAGCAACGCAACCAGAAGAATTATTCTAGTACTGATTAAAATACTAAAAGTGTAGTTAATTTTAAATGCCTTTCCGATCTCAATTTGTGAAAGGCATTCTTTTACTCAAAATATTTTCAATATTAGTGAAATTTTAAGTTTGATAAATTTATCTAGAGCAGTTGCCTATCTCTTGTTTCCGTAATAAACCATAACCCAATTAAACTCAATACAGCATTTAAGGTTAAGTAAATTCCAACACCTTTTAAGCCATAATTTGCATTTAGTGGTAACGCAATAATTGCTGCTACACTGGCACCGAATAAGCCTGAAATATTGTAGGTCAACGATGCACCGGAATAACGAGCATGTGTAGGAAATAATTCTGGTAAGAAACTCGCAAGGGGGCCATAACCCATACCAATTAATCCCATTCCAATGATTAAGAACCAAAACAAACTCACAGTTGTTCCATTTTCTAGAAAATACGGTAAGACTAAGCCAAAAAGAGCAACGCCAACAGTCGTCCAAATTAACCAAATTCTTCGTCCTACTTTATCTATATATTTGCCCGAAATTGTAATAGTAATGGCGAGTGAAACGGCACTAAACATTAATAAAACAGTAAAAATTTGTGGTGAAAAACCTAATCCCATTGCATAGCCAGCTTCTGATACGGTTGGGGCAGATTTTGCATAAATTTGGCTGAAAGCGATCATAATATAAAAGAGCACATAACCTGCAATGCAGATCAACATGCCTAAAAAGAATGGTTTGAAATGAGTAACGATCACTTCCATCATCGGTAAAGTTTTAGGTTTAGGCTTGTTAAGTGCGGCAATAAATATTGGTGCTTCCGTAAGTTTTAATCGAACATACAACCCAATGGCAACTAATACAAAAGAGGAAAGAAATGGAATTCGCCATGCCCAGTCACTCATTGCTGCTTGTCCAAAAAGCGCGGTAATGAGTAAAAAGACACCATTGGCAAGTAGTAATCCTAGAGGAGCGCCTAATTGTGGAAAAGTGCCATACCAACCACGTTTTCCTTCAGGTGCATTTTCGATTGCCACTAATGCAGCGCCGCCCCATTCGCCACCTAAACCAATGCCTTGACCGATACGACACAAGCAAAGTAAGATGGTTGCCCATATTCCGACACTGTCGTAAGTCGGTAATAAGCCGATCACTACGGTTGAGATTCCCATTACTAACAGGCTCATAACAAAGGTATTTTTTCTTCCTAAGCGATCGCCAAAATGTCCGAATAATACCGCCCCCAGAGGACGAGCAATAAAAGTCAGTGCTAGTGTAGAAAGTGCAGCAATTTGGCCCGAAAGTGGGTCAGCTGCGTAGAAAAATTGATGATTGAAAACGAGCACCGCAGCCATGGCATAAATATAGTTATCGAAATATTCAATAGCGGTGCCAATCATTGTTGCCATTGCTACACGTTTCAAACTATTTGGCTTATTCAGTGGTTGCATCCGCTTGCCTCCTTTAATGCTTTGGTGCTTGCCTTTATATCTTTGGCTTGACTGATTGCGGTTATTACCGCGATACCATCTGCGCCGTATTTTCGTAAAGTTTTTACATGCTCTAATTTTACTCCGCCAATAGCTACAAGTGGTTTTGTGATACCTGCTTTTCTCAAGGTTTGAATAAACGTCATTCCTAGAGTAGGTTTAGGATTTTCTTTTGACTGAGTCGGAAAAATTGGACCAATACCGAAATAATCAATTTCAGATAATTCCTCTCCGATTTTGGCTTCGTCTAAACGGTTGACTGACCAACCAATAATGAGTGGTTTATTGGTTCTTACTCGAATCGTTTTGACGGGCGTATCACTTTGTCCAATGTGAATACCATCTGCTTCAATTTCTAAAGCTAAATCAACGTTATCATCGACAATAAATGGCACATTATATTGACGACATAAATCTTGACAGCTAATGGCTAAAGAACGTTGTTCCATTGGCGAATTTTCTAATGAGAATTTGCCTTTATCGCGAAATTGAAAACAGGTAATGCCACCTTCTAAAGCTTGTTTTAGTACAAAGAGCAAGTTTTCTGCCGGATTCTCACCTAAATGTCGGCAATCTTGCGTGCCCGCTACAAAATAGAGCGGTAAAATTTCTTGAATATTTTTCATCTTTCAATCCTTAAAGGCGACTGTAAGCCCAATGATTTGTTGGTCCATGTCCATGACCAATATTCAATGGGTGAGATATGGCTGCCGTAATAAAATCTTTAGCTGTTTTTACCGCACTTTTTAATGGTGCGCCTTTAGCTAATTCTGCGGTTAAGCAAGCTGAAAAAGTACAACCTGTGCCGTGAGTATGTGGGGTATCAAAACGCGGGCTTTCTAAAATAAAATGTTCACCATTTTGTAAAAGGATCCAATCTTGGCATTGCTGGCTTTGTGAATTGAGTGAATGTCCGCCTTTAATAATCACATTCTTTGCGCCTTGTTTTTGCAAGTCTAACGCGGCTTGTTGAATGCTGGCTGTATCAGAAATCTTAAAACCAGTTAAAGTTTCTGCCTCAGGAATATTAGGTGTAATCACATCGGCAAGTGGCAATAAATATTTGCTTAATGCGGAAACTGCTTGTTGTTGCAATAAAGGCGCTCCCCCTTTCGCAATCATCACGGGATCAACCACTAATGTGCCGAATGGACGATGACTTAAGAAATCAGCAACACATTCAATAATATCTGCTGTACCAAGCATACCAATTTTGGCACTTGTAATCTGAAAGTCATTTTTGACCGCTTCCAGTTGTGCTTGAATCGTGTTCAGCGGAATTGTGTGAATATCAAATACGCCAAGTGTGTTTTGAGCAGTGACTGCAGTAATCACTGAAGTGCCAAAAACACCCTGCATTTGAAAGGTTTTCAGATCCGCTTGAATTCCGGCACCACCGCCGCTGTCAGAACCTGCAATAGTCAATACTTGTGCAATGTTAGACATATTTCACCTCCGCATTTTGTTCTATTAGATCAGGTGTTAAGGCCACCAATTTATCAAGTAAGCGAATTTGGAACTGCCCAACTTGCGTGGTTAAGTTTTTAGCCGCAAGCTCCCCTGCAACGGTGTAAGCGGCACAGGCTTCGACTGTTGCAGAAAAATGATTACCTTCATCAACGGCTAAAAATGCTGCGCATACTGCACTTAATAAACACCCCGATGCGGTGACTTTGGGGAATAATGGCGTGCCGTTATGGATGGTAGCTGTTTGATTTCCATCACTGATAATATCGACTTCTCCACTAATCAACACCGTACAGTTATAGCGTTGTGCAACACGTTGAGCAACTTCTTGTAGATTTGTTTTACCTTGTCCTGCATCTACGCCTTTTGCTTGCCAGTCTTCACCAACAATCGTAGCTAGCTCACCTGTATTACCACGAATTAAGGCAAATTTCACTTCAGACAGTAACTGACAGATAGTTTCGCGTCGGTAGCTCGTAGCACCCACTCCAACAGGATCAAGCACGACAGGAATACCGATTGAATTAGCCGTTTTACCTGCTAATAACATAGCCTCTCGTTCTTTACCGATAAGCGTGCCGATATTGATTACCAATGCTTGGCTGATTTGGGGCACTTCAACCATTTCCTCTATGTTTGCTGACATCAATGGTGATGCTCCTAATGCAAGTAAACCATTGGCACTAAAATTTGCTGCGACAATATTGGTAATATTATGAATCAACGGATTCTGTTCACGGATTTTTGATAAATAAACTGATTTCATTTCATCCCTCCATTTTTATGCTAAATCTAATCCCATTTGCCAAAATTCGATTTCCATTCGAGTGGCGGTGGTAAAAATCTGTTGGATATTAGCGAGTTGAGAATCATTAAGTGGCTCACAAAGTGCGGTAAGAAAATCAACCGTTTCTTGTGCGGCTTGTTGATATTCTGCTGCTGAGTATGCGTCAATCCACGCTTGATAAGGATTGCTTGGTAGTTTTGGATAATTTTCTGTAATGTAGCGGGCGACTTGTGAGTAACCTAAAGCACAAGGCGTCACGGCGGCATAAAGTTCTGGTAAGCCGCCCGTTATTCCACAATCAAGCAGGTAACGTGTATAGGAAATGCATGCCGCACTTTCGGCTGTTTGGAATATTTCCTGTTCACTAATTTCCCATTGTTGGCAGTAATCCAAATGTAATTGGATTTCTTGGCAAAGAATGTCGAGCGTTTTACGCGGCATGTCCATTTCGGCAAAATTTCTTGCCTTGAAGACGCCTAAGGCAAAAGCACGGCTGTAATGGAAAAGATAGATGTAATCTTGTTTTAAATAGTGTTGAAAACAAGCTTTTGGCAAGGTGCCTTTTGCAAGTTGTTGCACAAATTCATGCTCAACATATTGCTTCCAATAAGGTTGCGCTTGCTGAATGAGTTGGTTAATCATCATTTTCCCTTATTGTAATTCAACAGCATAGTCTTTCAATTCAAGTGTTTTTGGAATCAAGCCTTTTTGATGCATAAATTCCGCCATTTGTTGATAACGTTTGACATCCAATTGACGAGGTTTCGTTGCTAATAAAGGCAAGGTGTCTTTCCACGCTAATTGATTTAATTCTGTATTGAGTTCTTTTGGTTTATAGTTCACAAAAGATTGCCATGCTTCATCTGGATGGCTTTGTAGATAGGTTGTGGCTTGTTCAAGTGCGGTCAAAAAAGCGGAAATTTTTTTAGAGGCAAGATTGTTTTTGTTTGCGACTAAAATCAATTCATCATAAGCTGGCACACCATATTGCTCTGGGAAAAATGCCAGGCCTTCTTGTTTTTCTAAATGGATCTGATTCAGTTCGAAATTACGAAATGCCCCGATGACCGCATCGACTTGTCCTGTTAAAAGAGAAGGGGAAAGTGACCAATTCACGTTCACCAATTTTACGTCTTGGTTGCTGAGCCCGATGGCGTTGAGCATGGTATCGAGTAATACATCCTCAAAGCCACTGACTGAATAGCCTACTTTTTTCCCTTTCAGATCAGCAAGCGTTTTGATATTGCTATTTTTTAGAACCACTACGCTATTTAATGGGCTGGAAATCAGAGAGCCGACACGCACTAAAGGTAATCCTTCTGCAACTTGTTGATAAAGTTGAGGTTGATAATTAATGGCTAAATCCACTTTTCCTGCTGCAACTAATTTAGGCGGTAATGATGGATCAGCGGGTTCGATAATATCGACGTCTAAGTTATTTTTTTCAAAAAAGCCTTTTTGTTGTGCCACGATGATCGCTGCGTGATCAGGGTTTACATACCAATCAAGCATTAAGCTAATTTTCTCTCTTGCCAAACTGGTAAAACTGGCGCTGAGTCCAATTACAAGACTGAAATAACGGATGATTTTCTTCATTTTTGTCTCCTTTTGTCATGAAGTGTTAAACGTGCCAAATAAAACGGCGTAGTAGCCAATCGATGCTGAAATATAAACAAAGTGAAATTGCCACTAAGATCAGCAATGCGGCAAACATTAAATCTACCTGCATACGGGCGTTGGCGTGAATCATCAAATAGCCAAGTCCTTCTGATGATCCCACCCATTCTCCGATTACGGCGCCAATCGGGGCAACTGAAACGGCAATGCGAAAGCCTGATGCAAATGCAGGCAATGCGGCAGGCAAGCGTACTTTGACTAATAAACGCAAAGGGGAAGGTTTGAACGTTTTGGCGAGATCGAGCCAAGCTTGAGGTGTATTGCGTAATCCATCGTAACAAGCTGCTGTTACAGGAAAATAGATGATGAGTATGGCCATCAGAATTTTTGATGGCATGCCATAACCCAGCCAAAGTACGAGTATTGGGGCGATGGCAAAAACAGGAATCGCTTGAGAAATTACTAAAACAGGTAACAGTAATGACGATATTTTAGGGGAAAAAGAGAGCAATAGGGCAGATGACAATCCGAAAATAAACCCCAATAATAACCCTAAGCCAATTTCAATTAAGGTGATTTGTGTATGTTGCCAAAGTAGTTCTGAATGAGAAGTTAATTGCAGCCATACAGCTTGTGGAGAAGGAAATATGTAATGGGGAAAATCACCGAGTACGTCAATAAGTTGCCAAAGACACAGCAATATAATTCCAATAAAGAGCGGTTTAAGAAGGCTAAGTTTCATCTTTTCCCCTCTAATAACTCGTTCAATAATTGCTGTTGGAGCGTCCACAAATTGTTTTGGTTTAGATCTCGTGGTGCTTTACCTTCAGGTTTTATGACATCAGATAATGCGGGTTGATTAGGCTGCGGTGAACGTAATACAAAAATACGCTGGCTTAAGCGCAATGCTTCTTGAGGATCATGGGTAACTAATAATACCGATTTATTTTTTAGTAGTTCATAGGCCAAGTTTTGTAATTGATAACGACTAATCGCATCAAGGGCAGAGAAAGGTTCATCAAGTAAAACTAAATCAGCGTTTTGCATTAATACTCGAGCGAGAGCCACTCTTTGTTTTTGCCCTCCAGATAATTGAGCACAGTTTTTATGCAGATGCTCTGACATACCCACTTGTTCAAGTAGTGCTTTTGCTTGAAGAGTTGTTTTTGCAGATTTATTCCCAAATAGTACGTTTTCTAATTGGACGTTATCAACAATTGAAAGCCATGGATAAAGGGTATCTTTTTGTGGTAGCCATGCCACTCGAATATTAGGATGAAAGATGATATTGCCTTGGATTTTCCCTTGAGTATCAAGCCCTGCAATGAATCTTAAAAGTGTTGATTTACCTACACCAGAGCAGCCAAGTAAACTGACCCATTCACTCGGTAAAAGGGTTAAATCAAGGTGTTCAAATAGTACTTGCTCTCCAAAAGCAAGACTAAGATCCTGAATATGCACCATAGCATTAACCTAAGGATTAACGACTAAAGGCAACGACAAAAAAGGAATGAAAATAGGTATGAAGAATGAGAAAGTATTTTGGCATATTAGTTTCCTACGTCAGTGCTAACTGTTTCAGGTTCACGGGTATCATCTCAGCCACCTTGTGGCACCCCGACTAAAATTTGAAAGAATTTTATATCGCAATTAAGAATAAAACAATAGGAAATAACATTAACTTTAGTTTAGTTTTTTTGTTTAGTCCTCGAGAGTCAATTTAAGCAATGAAAATAATAAGTTAAATTATAGACTCACTTTTCAAGTGTTATCTTCAACGTTCTAGAAATTACACCTTATCTTGTAAAGTAAGACAACAAAAGTATTTATAATAAAAAAACTAGATTCTCTATAAGCATATAATATATTATTAACCTTTCAATTTGCTTTCCCATAAGTTGCCAGATCATAAAAAATTCTGTCATCATGAATATCCCTTGAATTCAAAGTTCTTCAAAGGTTTTAGTGTTTCAAGTGATAATATTTTTTCTGCAGAAAAGTTATACCATCATCAATCTTGGGCGTACTTTTCTCATCATAAAGGAGAAACTATGTTAAGTTATCGCCACAGTTTTCATGCCGGCAACCATGCCGATGTACTAAAACACATTGTGTTAATGCTAATACTAGAAAATCTTTCGCTGAAAGAAAAAGGCTTCTACTATCTCGACACCCATTCTGGGGTCGGTCGCTATCGTTTAAGTTCTAACGAATCAGAAAAAACGGGCGAATATAAAGAAGGAATAGGCAGACTTTGGGAAAGAACAGATTTACCCGAAGAAATTGCTCGCTATGTGGAAATTATTAAGAAGCTCAATTATGGTGGCAAAGAATTACGCTATTATGCTGGGTCACCAATGATTGCCGCCCAATTATTGCGTTCGCAAGATCGCGCTTTGCTCACAGAGTTACATCCGAGCGATTTTCCATTATTGCGCAATAATTTCAAAGAGTTTAAGAATATCACCACAAAATCAGAAAATGGTTTCCAACAACTCAAAGCCACGCTTCCACCAAAAGAGCGTCGTGGTTTAGTGCTTATTGATCCGCCTTATGAATTAAAAGAAGATTATGATTTAGTGGTGAAAGCGATAGAAGAAGGTTATAAACGCTTTGCGACAGGCACTTATGCAATTTGGTATCCAGTGGTTCTACGCCAACAAACAAAACGCATTTTTAAAGGGTTAGAAGCAACAGGGATTCGTAAAATTTTGAAAATTGAATTGGTGGTTCGCCCTGATAGCGATCAACGTGGTATGACCGCAAGTGGAATGGTGGTGATTAACCCACCTTGGCAATTAGAACAGCAAATGAAATCTATTTTACCTTATTTAACCCAAACGCTCGTCCCTGAAGGTACGGGAAGTTGGACAGTGGAATGGATTGTGCCGGAATAATCCATTCCAAAATCTCGGTCAAAATAACCGCACTTTTAAATTTTAATTTTATTGGAATACAACACTAAACAAAGTGCAATAACCATAATTAAAATCGCGCCTGCAAATAAGATGGTATCAACTGAGCTTTCATGATTCACAATAATCAGGCGCAACATGGCGGTAATCCCCGCATAAATAAAATATCGCAAAGGAAAGTGGTAGCCACTTTTAAAATATTGCACAATAAGACCAATAAAACCGAAATATAAGAAAAACATCACAGCTTGTTCTGCAACATCATAAGGCACTACACTTGATGTATTAAATACCATGATCGCTAACGTATATGTAATTTTAGCTAAAGCAATAATTAACACTAAAGCCAAAGCAATAAGTGAAAAACTTAATACTACTTTTAATACACCGGTAATCACTCGCGGCAGTTTTTCGAGCTCTTGAGATTCTTCCATAAAGTTCCTTTTTTGTTTTTAAATGAAGAAAGGCGCGTATTTTAAAGGAATGTGATTTCGAGGTAAATAACCAAATTTAATCAAATAAAAAGGCAGAGATCTCTGCCTTTTCTTTTTATATAAATAAACAATTACTCATCCAGGAAACTTCTTAATGTCTCAGAACGGCTAGGATGACGTAATTTACGCAATGCTTTCGCTTCAATCTGACGAATACGCTCACGAGTTACATCAAATTGTTTACCCACTTCTTCGAGTGTATGGTCGGTATTCATATCAATACCAAAACGCATACGTAATACTTTCGCTTCACGAGGTGTTAAGCCTTCTAACACTTCATGAGTCGCTACTTTTAAGCTTTGTGCGGTTGCAGAATCTAATGGCAATTCAAGAGTTGAATCCTCAATAAAATCACCTAAATGTGAATCATCGTCATCACCGATTGGGGTTTCCATAGAAATAGGTTCTTTCGCAATTTTAAGCACTTTACGAATTTTATCTTCTGGCATGCCCATGCGCTCAGCAAGTTCTTCCGGTGTGGCTTCACGTCCCATTTCTTGTAACATTTGACGAGAAATACGATTTAATTTGTTAATCGTTTCAATCATATGAACAGGAATACGGATTGTACGTGCTTGGTCCGCAATGGAACGAGTAATGGCCTGACGAATCCACCAGGTTGCATAAGTAGAGAATTTATAACCACGGCGATATTCAAATTTATCTACCGCTTTCATCAAACCAATATTCCCTTCTTGAATTAAATCCAAGAATTGTAAACCTCGGTTGGTATATTTTTTCGCAATAGAAATGACTAAACGTAAGTTGGCTTCAACCATTTCTTTTTTCGCACGGCGAGCTTTTTGTTCACCACGAGATACAGCATCACAAATCTCACGCATTTGTTGGATGGTAAGATTGGTATTTTGCTCAATATTCGCTAAGTTATCTAAAGATAAACGGATGCGCTCTTCATATTTTGGTAAACGTTTTGCCCAAGCTTTCGTTGATTTTAATGCTTTTGCTACCCATGCATCACTGCTGCCATTAGTAATAATCAGTGCCTCAAATTCATCTTTTGGCATGCCCGCAATATCAACCAATACTTTTTGTAGTTGACGCTCTTCTGAACGTACACGCTTCATCATATTCTTCATTGATAAAACAAGTACATCGAATTGTTTAGGCACTAAACGGAATTGTTTAAAAATATCTGCGAGTAGAGCAATTTGATCTTTTGCGCGTTTACCACTGCGTCCGTGTTTTGCAATAGCTGCTAATGTTTTAGTGTGTTGCTCTCTTAATGCTGCAAATCTTTCACGCGCTACTTCAGGATCGATGCTGTTATCTGAATCACTGTCATCAGAACTTGAGCTGCTATCGCTTTCATCTTCTTCATCGCTCTCATCATCAATGTCTGCCGAAGATTCAGCACTTTCATCTTCATCCGCAAAATTTTCATCAATGTTTGCAGTATCCTCTTCAGAAACATTTGGATCCACAAAGCCTGTGATTAAATCAGCTAAACGATAATTACCCGCTTCAACTTGATCATAATTATTTAATAGCTCTGTTAACGCTTCTGGGTATGCTGCAATGGCGGTTTGAACTTCATCAATCCCTTCTTCAATACGTTTTGCAATGCTGATTTCATCTTCACGGGTAAGAAGATCAACGGTACCCATTTCACGCATATACATACGCACAGGATCGGTTGTACGACCGATTTCAGATTCCACATTGGATAAAATCTGCGTTGCTTCTTCCACTGCATCTTCATCCGGAATCGTGTCATTCAACATCATTTCATCACTTTCCGGTGCTTCATCAAGAACCGGAATACCCGCATCATGCTGTAAAGTCTGCAACAACTTATCGTAATATTCCGGATCGATCACATCTTCCGGAAGTAAGTCATTAATCTCCGCATAGGTTAAATAACCTTGCGTACGCCCCAATTCCATAAGCTGTTCAATTTGTTCTGAATATTGCTCTGCGGTAGATTGTTGATTTTGTTCCATTTTTATTCCCGTTTTGCGTTATTTTTGGAAGATAAAAGCCCTTGTTTTGAACAGGAGATTTTACCATTGTTATGACGGATTAACTAACTGCTTTTTCTGCTCTTCTTTTCCCTTGAGCAAGTTCACTAAAATTGCTCGTTCTTGATCAGTTAAGCCTTCCGCTCTTTCTTTGGCGATAAGCATTTCAATGTCACGTTCAATTGCTTGAATATTCAATCGACGATAGTTTTGAGAGAATGCATTAATGATTTCTAAGTCGTCTAATAGATGATCCCAAGACGCCAATATTTCAAGGGGCTTGCTGAATTCTGTATCGCGAAAATATTCTAAAATTTGCCCTGTTGTAATGCCTTCTCGTTCACGGCAAAGTGCGGTCAATTTTTCGAGTAATTCGTAACCTGCCTCATGCTTTAAGGCTTGTAAACCCACATCCGAAATGCGATTCACTAATTGTGAATTCTGTAATAACAGCGAAATCACCACACGCATTGGCGTTTTCTTAATTGTTTTTTGTGGCGTTTTAGGTTTGGGTTCAGCTTTGTCTATTTGATTTGGAATTAAGCTTTCAAGCTGTGATTGATCAAAGATCCCGAGCTTTTGTGCCAACATATTGCGTAATGACAAGCGCAACATATCACCAGGAATTTGACGAATTAAAGGCGCCGCCAGCGCTACTAACTTGCCTCGTCCTTCTTGCGTCGAGAAATCCACCTGCGGACTTAAATGCGCGAATAAGAATTCCGTGAGAGACTGAGCTTGATCAATATATTCTTCAAACTTTTCTTGACCATATTGACGAATATAAGTATCCGGATCTTCTCCATCCGGCAGGAAAATAAACTTAATTTGTCGTCCATCTTCCAGATAAGGTAAAGCGTTTTCAAGTGCGCGCCACGCGGCATCACGCCCTGCTCTATCGCCATCATAGCAGCAAATGACTTGCTCTGTTGAACGGAACAATAATTGAATTTGCTCCGAGGTCGTCGATGTACCAAGGGAAGCCACCGCATAATTCACACCAAATTGCGCCAATGCCACCACATCCATGTAGCCTTCAACTACCAGTAATTTTTCTGGCTCATCATTGATTTGTAAGGCTTCATACAAACCATAAAGTTCATTACCTTTATGGTATGTAATGGTTTCGGGTGAGTTTAAATATTTGGGCTTTTCATCTGTTAAAACACGCCCCCAAAAGCGACCGTACGACCACGTTTATCTCGAATCGGAAACATAATGCGATTACGGAATTTATCGTACACATTGCCACGATCATTGCGAGAAAGCATACCTAAATCAAACAGCTTTTTCTGTTCTTCTCGATTTTTACCGAATTGACGCAACACCGTATCCATCACATTGGGCACATAACCGAGTTGAAAACGAGCAATAATTTCTGGCGATAAACCACGTTGCTGAAGATAGCTTTGAGCAGGAATATTTAGCGGGAGTTGAGCTTGATAAAACGATGCAATCTCTTGCATCAAATCGTATAAATTACGTTTTGTTTGATAGCTCACATCCGGTTTATTACCGAATTGATTTGAGCGTTTTTCATAAGGCACTTCAAGCCCTGCCGAAGCAGCAAGTTCTTCAACGGCTTCAACAAATTCTAATTTGTCATAATCCATTAAAAATGAAATGGCATTGCCTTTCGCGCCACAGCCGAAACAATAATAGAATTGTTTTTTTTCACTTACCGTGAAGGAGGGTGTTTTTTCGTGATGAAACGGACAACAAGCTTGATAATCTCGTCCCGCTTTTTTGAGTTTCACACGCGCATTAATCACATCGACAATATTCGATTTTGTGAGCAGATCATCAATAAATTGGCGTGGAATTGAGCCTTTCATTGCCTTGCCTCCTTGAATACGATGCGAAAGTGCAGTTGATTTTGCGTGACTTTTTTCGATGAGTTTAAAGCAACAAAACCGTGATACCAAAAAGGTTTCACGGTTTGTCTTAACTCGAGTTAGAAAATACTACAAATTAGTATAAACGGGTATTGCGCGCGTTTTCGCGAGCATTACGTTTAGCGTGACGTTTAGCAAGCGTTGCTTTTTCACGTTTACGGATTGTAGTTGGTTTTTCATAGAATTCACGAGCGCGAACTTCCGCTAAAATACCAGCTTTTTCGCAAGAGCGTTTGAAACGACGTAAAGCTACGTCAAATGATTCGTTTTCACGTACTTTAATTACAGGCATAAGCCAATCACCTCAATGAGTTTAATTTAATTGCAATTTTAAATTTTTATTACTGCCGAATGAACGGCAAATTCAATAAAGGACGCAATTCTAATCGATCTTCCCCGCAAAAGCAAAGGAAAGATCGCCTATTTGCTGAAAATTTGGCGTTTAAACTGGTTTAAGCAGGCTAAACAAGGTAAAATCTCTGTCAATTTTTTTAATAAAATGAGAAGAAAATGCGTATTTTAGGAATCGAAACCTCCTGTGATGAAACAGGTGTCGCGATTTATGATGAAGACAAAGGCTTAATTGCCAATCAACTCTACACGCAAATAGCCTTGCATGCGGATTACGGCGGTGTGGTGCCTGAACTGGCTTCCCGCGATCACATTCGCAAAACCGCACCATTAATTAAAGCCGCATTAGAAGAAGCCAATTTAACCGCTGATCAAATTGATGGTATCGCCTATACAAGTGGCCCAGGTTTAGTGGGCGCATTATTAGTGGGTGCAACGATCGCGCGTTCACTGGCTTATGCCTGGAATGTGCCGGCTATTGGCGTACACCACATGGAAGGCCACCTACTTGCGCCAATGCTTGATGAAAGTCGACCGCACTTTCCATTCATTGCCCTCTTAGTTTCAGGTGGACATACGCAATTAGTGAGCGTTGATAGTGTAGGTAAATATGAAGTTATTGGTGAATCTATTGATGATGCGGCAGGTGAGGCTTTTGATAAAACTGCAAAATTATTAGGGTTAGATTACCCTGGCGGTGCGGCACTTTCACGTTTAGCCGAAAAAGGATCGCCGGATCGTTTTGTATTTCCACGCCCAATGACGGATCGCCCTGGCCTTGATTTTAGCTTTTCAGGTTTAAAAACCTCAGCGGCTAATACGATTAATCAGACGATTAAGCAAGAAGGTGAATTAACCGAGCAAACCAAAGCCGATATTGCTTTCGCTTTCCAAGATTCCGTCGTGGATACACTCGCAATTAAATGTAAACGTGCCTTAAAAGAAACCGGCTATAAGCGTTTAGTGATTGCTGGCGGGGTGAGTGCAAACAAAAAATTACGTGAAACCCTTGGCACAATGATGAAAAATCTTGGTGGTGAAGTGTTTTATCCGCAACCTCAATTTTGTACCGATAATGGAGCCATGATTGCCTATACAGGCTTTTTACGCTTAAAACAAGGTCAGCATAGCGATCTCGCCATTGATGTTAAACCTCGTTGGGCAATGACTGAACTCCCTGCAATTTAAGGAAAAAATATGGAAAATATGATTAAAGTGAGAGCTATGCGTGCAGCCGGTATCGCTTGTTTTTTAGTGCTCGCGATTATTGGCGCATGGATTTTTACCACACCAAGTGGTGATATCGTTAGCGCGCTTTCAGCTGCTGGAAAAATGGTTGGTGGTGGCGCAACTTACGGTACCTTTATGCTAGCAGCCTGTCCACCTGTTGCAGGATTTATTGCCTATTATTTCTGGAAATGGGTGATTAAATAATGGCAAAACTCTATTTTTACTACTCTACGATGAATGCGGGCAAATCAACCACGTTGTTGCAGTCTTCCTATAACTACCGTGAACGCAATATGAACACCATGGTTTATACGGCAGCCATTGATGACCGCTTTGGAGCAGGCAAAGTCACTTCACGTATTGGTATTCATGAAGATGCGAATTTATTTACATCAACGAGTGACCTTTTTGCCGAAGTGAGCCAACGTTTACAAGAAGAAAAAATTCATTGTGTTTTAGTTGACGAAGCCCAGTTTTTAACGAAACAACAAGTGTATCAATTAAGCGATGTCGTAGATAAACTGAAAATTCCTGTGCTTTGTTATGGCTTGCGTACCGACTTCCAAGCTGAACTTTTTGAAGGCAGTAAGTATTTACTTGCTTGGGCAGATCAACTAGAAGAATTAAAAACAATCTGTTATTGTGGACGCAAAGCCAATTTCGTTTTACGTTTAAATGAACAAGGTGAAGTCATTAAGGAAGGGGAACAAATCCAAATTGGTGGAAACGACTCTTACCTTTCGGTTTGCCGCTATCATTACAAAGAAAAATGCAGTCAGCTTTAACCTCGTTTTTCAATTTTATACTCGGAGGACAATTTTATGCTAAAAAACAAAACATTCGGCAGTGCCTTAATCATTGCAGGCACGACCATCGGAGCGGGGATGCTCGCGATGCCATTAACCTCTGCCGGTATTGGTTTTGGTTACACCGTTTTCTTATTGGTCGGCTTATGGGCACTTTTGGTTTACAGTGGTTTGCTTTTTGTTGAAGTGTATCAAACTGCCGATCGCTTGAATGATGGCGTGGCGACTCTCGCGGAGAAATACTTTGGCATCACTGGGCGTGTCTTAGCCACCTTTAGTTTGCTCATTTTACTTTATGCCCTTTCTGCAGCCTACATCACTGGTGGTGGTTCATTATTATCAGGTTTACCAACCGCTTTTGGCTTTGAAAGTCTTTCCTCCGAACTTTCAATCATTTTATTTACCGTCGTACTCGGTGCCTTTGTGGTTGTAGGTACAAGAGGCGTTGATGGTGCCACTCGCATTCTGTTCATCGGTAAATTAATTGCCTTTGCTTTCGTGTTATTCATGATGTTACCCAAAGTATCTGTCGATAACCTGATGGCCTTACCTTTAAATTATGCTTTCGTGATCTCTGCAGCACCAATTTTCTTTACCTCCTTTGGCTTCCACATCATCATGGGCAGTGTAAACAGCTATTTAGATGGTAGTGTTACTCAATTCCGTAAAGCAATTTTAATTGGTACAGCGATTCCACTCATCGCTTATTTAGTGTGGCAATTAGCGACTCACGGCGTATTAAGCCAAAATGAATTCGTGCAAGTGTTACAAGCGGATCCAACCCTTAACGGCTTGGTCAATGCAACACGTCAAATCACGAACTCCCACATCATGGGCGAAATCGTGCGTGTATTCTCTGCACTTGCATTAATCACTTCTTTCCTAGGTGTGATGCTAGGGGTATTTGAAGGTTTAGGCGATTTATTTAAACGTTACAAATTGCCACACAACCGTTTAACACTGACTATCGCCGCCTTCACTCCACCACTTGCATTTGCCTTGTATTATCCTGAAGGTTTTATTGCCGCATTAAGCTATGCAGGCTTACTCTGTGCGTTCTACTGCTTGATTTTACCTATCGGACTAGCATGGAAAACACGTCAATCGAATCCAAATCTGCCTTATCGTGTAATCGGTGGTAATGTAACTTTAGTGATTGCATTAGTTATTGGTGTAGCGATTATGATCGTGCCATTCTTAATTCAAGCAGGCTATTTACCTGCAGTAGCGGGTTAAAGTGCGGTCAATTTTAAGCGTGTTTTTTAGATAAAAAATGGGGCGTAATTTTTACGCCCCATTTTGTTTTCTAACCGTTTAATTATGATTGAATTTCCGCAAGGAACTCTTCTTCCGTTAAAACAGCCACGCCTAATTCTTGCGCTTTTGTCAGTTTAGAACCCGCCGCATCTCCTGCAATCACGAAATCTGTTTTCGCTGAAACCGAGCCACTCACTTTCGCCCTCATGTCTTGTAATAAGGCTTTAGCTTCATTACGTCCCATTTGAGTTAAGGTTCCGGTTAACACAACCGTTTTGCCTTTAAAGCGGTTTTCTATGACCTCTTTGGTTTCCACAGTTTCCCAATGTACGCCTTGAGCGATTAAGTCATTCACTACCGCGACATTATGTGCTTCATGCCAAAACGCCAAAATACGATTTGCCACTACTTCGCCCACATCAGGTACTTGCTGTAAAGCCTCTAAATCTGCATTTTGCAATGCTTCGAGGGTTTTGAAATGATTGGCTAAATTCAATGCCGTTGCTTCACCCACTTCACGAATCCCTAAAGCAAAAATAAAACGTGCTAACGTCGTATTTTTCGCTTTTTCAAGGCTGGCTAAGGCATTTTCAGCAGATTTTGCGCCCATTCTTTCCAAACGAGTCAGTGTGGTTAAATCTAACTTGAATAAATCGGCTGGCGTATGAATTAATTCACGATCCACCAACTGCTCAATTAATTTACCCCCTACGCCATCAATATCCATTGCCTTACGAGAAACGAAATGTTTAAGCGCTTCTTTACGCTGTGCTGCACAGAATAAGCCTCCAGTACAACGTGCAACGGCTTCGCCTTCAATACGAACAATGGCCGAATCACATACAGGACAAGTTTTAGGGAAAATGATCGGTCTCGCATCTGCTGGGCGACGGTCGTGTAATACGCCGATAATTTGTGGATCACATCTCCCGCTCGACGAATCACTACCGTATCGCCAATAGCAATATCCAAGCGTTCGATTTCATCGCCGTTATGTAATGTGGCATTACTTACCGTTACCCCTGCCACAAATACCGGTTCCAATTTAGCCACTGGAGTAATCGCCCCCGTTCTGCCCACTTGGAATTCCACATCATTTAGGCGAGTTAATTCTTCTTGTGCGGGGAATTTATAAGCAATTGCCCAACGTGGCGCTTTGGAAATAAAACCTAATTTCTCTTGTAACGCAATATCATTGATTTTCAGCACGGTACCATCAATATCGTAGCCAAGAGCACTACGTTTATTTTGAATATCACGATAAAAATCCAACACTTCATCTGTGCCGTTACATAAACGGATTTCTGGGTTTACCGGAATCCCAATAGACTTCAACCATTGCAAACGATCATAATGCGTATTCGGCAAATCAACCCCTTCAGCAATACCAATACCATAAGCATTCAATACCAATGGACGCTTACTCGTAATTTTGGGATCAAGCTGGCGCAACGAACCTGCGGCTGCATTACGTGGATTAGCAAAGGTTTTCTCGCCTTTTTCTAAAGCCTGTTGATTTAAACGCTCAAAGCCTTCATGTGGCATAAACACTTCGCCACGCACTTCTAAACATTCCGGCTGATTATCCATTAAAAGTTGCAAGGGAATATTTCGAATCGTACGGATATTCGCGGTAATATCTTCCCCTGTTGTTCCATCACCGCGAGTAGCTGCTTGAGTCAGTATGCCATTTACATACAAAATACTTACCGCTAAACCATCTAATTTAGGTTCACAACAGAAAGTGAGCGGTTCAGGCAAACGAATAAGACGATCTTCAATACGTTTTACGAATGCATAAAATTCCTCGTCTGAAAAGGCATTATCTAAAGACAGCATTGGAATTTCATGACGAATTTGTGTAAAACCAGAAAGCGGTTTGGCGCCCACACGTTGAGTAGGTGAATCTGCCGTAATGAGTTCAGGATATTCAGCCTCTAAGGCTTTAAGTTGATGAAATAAACGGTCATATTCCGCATCAGGAATGGTTGGGTTATCCAACACGTGATATTCATATTCATAACGACGAAGATCCTGACGTAATGTATCAATTTGTTGCTGAAGGCTCATAATGTTCTCTAACGGTTTACTCATTGAATTAAAATGGGCGAACCATCGGCTCGCCCAAAGTGCGGTTAGTTTTTCGTGCGTTTTATGCGATGCGAGATAAGTAATCCTGCTCAGCCATATCATCAAAAATTTCTTGCTGATCAGTCAATACCACACCACCTAAATCTTCCGCGATGGTTTTTGCTGCGCGAATCATCATACGTAAGTTAGCCAAATTATTACCTGGTGATGGCAACTGCATAAAGAGCACCACGCCCATGGTTGAAAACTCAGCCATATTGTAATAATCAAACGTACCTGGTTGTTCAATGTTTGCCACACTAAATAACACCGGGCTTGCCACACTTAAATCAAAGTGGCGGTGATACATTTGACGCTCGCCAAAAATGAATCCCAAGTTTTCTAACGATTGAGATAATTGTGGACCATAGAATTCACGATTTTGATTTGAAATCACATAAAGTTGAACAAAACCGGTGGTTTGTTTTGGTTTTTCAACTTCTACCGGTTCGTGATAGTTAAAATGCACGTTCTCATGAGCAGGTTCTTGAGTTGGATTTAATGACATCTCAGCTAATTGCTCACGCAGTTCAGGCGAAGAAGAATTCACACCGTCAAAATCATTGCTTTGAGCTTCTAATTCTTCGATTGTCATTTCTGCCACACGTAGTTTCGGTTGTACATTAGTTTCAGGATAAACCACAGGTTCAGGCTGTGGTGCAGGAGCAGGTTGCGCCGTATTCATCTCATAAACTGGCTGATTTGGTAAGGAGATTTTAATATCATCCACGCTTTTTTCTATTTGACGCGCATCAACTTGAGCATGTTGCTCATCAAAATTAAATTGTTGTTGGCTTGCCGCCTGAGGTGTCACTTTAGGTTGAACATGTTGTTGTACAGGCTGTGCCGCTTGAGCACGATGTGTTAAACAAATATCCGCATTAGGATCATTAGGATCAGCGGCTTGCGAAAAAGGATTGACCTCACCACTTTTAGAAGTGCGGTTAAATGTATTCGCACTTTTAAAATATTTTGATTTCTCACGACGATTTGACCATAATCCGTGTACTACTAAGGCAATTAAAGCAATCACCCCTAAAATGATCAAAATGGTATTTAAGTCCATGCTTGTTGCTCCTGTTGCTCCTTAACGCAATGATTTCTGCTGATCCTATCACATTTCGACAGGTGAAAAAATAGAAAAGCAAACAAGATATTAAAAGGGATGAGATGGAATTTTCCTCAAAAAATATTGTCTTTCTGTGACGTTTTGTATTTTTACTTTTCAATTTAAAGGAACAATGATGATCGATCAAAATGAAATAAAATCTGCTTTCAATCATTTCGTGATGGGGTGGCATTTCATTATGCAAAAAGGTCTCCGACGTTTTGTGATTATGCCAATTCTACTGAATATCGTCCTGCTTACAGGCTTATTCTGGCTATTTGTCTCACAAATCTCCACAATGATCGACTGGGTGGTGAGCTTTATTCCAGATTGGCTAAGCTTTTTAAGTGTGATTTTGCTTGTGCTGTCTATTGGCTCAATTCTCTTATTTTTCTATTTTGCCTTTACGACACTCTCTGGCTTTATTGCCGCACCATTTAATGGATTATTGGCAGAAAAAGTTGAAAAAATGCTGACCGGTGAAACTGTTAATGATGATGGTTTTGCTGAAATTATGAAAGATGTGCCACGTATGCTAAATCGTGAATGGCAAAAACTATGGTACAGCTTACCAAAATTTGTGGGCTTATTTTTATTGAGTTTTATCCCAGTTATTGGACAAACCATTATTCCAGTACTAACATTCCTATTTACCTGTTGGATGATGGCGATTCAGTATTGTGACTACCCGTTTGATAACCATAAAATTTCTTTTGGCATTATGAAAAATGCGTTAGGCGAAAGACGTTCTCAAAGCCTGACATTCGGGGCATTAATTACCCTTTGTACCGCATTACCGATTGTGAACTTAGTGATTATTCCTGTGGCGGTCTGTGGTGCAACGGTGATGTGGGTAGAAAATTATCGCTCACAATTAAAATTTGATATGAATTTTGACCGCACTTCAGGTTCAACACAAATTGTGACTCGTTCTACGAGTACGGAAATTAAGCCTTCGGGAAACAGCATCGTGAATAAATAGCATTTAGTTATAAAATATAGCTATTAACTATTTTTTTTATATAAAAACCGGTGTTATAACTACTGCATCAACTCATTCCAAAATATAAAAGGACAGTAAAATGACAATTTATGCAGATAACTCATACTCAATCGGTAATACTCCATTAGTTCGTTTAAAACATTTCGGACACAATGGTAACGTTGTTGTAAAAATTGAAGGCCGTAACCCAAGCTTCAGCGTGAAATGCCGTATTGGTGCCAATATGATTTGGCAAGCAGAAAAAGACGGCATTTTAACAGCGGGTAAAGAAATTGTAGATGCAACCAGCGGTAACACCGGTATTGCTTTGGCTTATGTAGCTGCTGCGCGCGGTTACAAAATCACCTTAACCATGCCTGAAACCATGAGTCTTGAACGTAAACGTTTATTACGTGGTTTAGGGGTAAATCTTGTGCTCACTGAAGGCTCAAAGGGGATGAAAGGTGCGATTGCCAAAGCTGAAGAAATCGTGGCATCTAACCCAAATCATTATGTGATGCTAAAACAATTTGAAAATCCGGCTAACCCAGACATTCACCGTCAAACTACCGGTGAAGAAATCTGGAAAGATACTGAAGGTAAAGTTGATGTCGTAGTTGCCGGCGTGGGTACTGGTGGTACAATTACCGGTATTTCTCGTGCGATCAAATTAGATCACGGTAAAAAAATTACCTCTGTGGCGGTTGAACCAACAGAATCACCTGTTATTAGCCAAACCCTTGCAGGCCAAGAAGTGAAACCGGGTCCACACAAAATTCAAGGTATCGGTGCGGGCTTCATTCCAAAAAACTTAGATTTATCATTAATTGATCGCGTGGAAACTGTAGATAGCGATACGGCAATTGCTACCGCTCGCCGCTTAATGGCTGAAGAAGGTATTCTTGCGGGTATTTCTTCAGGTGCTGCAGTGGCAGCGGCTGACCGCTTAGCAAAACTACCAGAATTCCAAAATAAATTAATCGTCGCGATCTTACCTTCTGCATCAGAACGTTATTTAAGTACGGCGTTATTCGAAGGGATTGAGGCTTAATCTATTGATTTCATTAATTCTATCTAAGGTCTGTTTTTACAGACCTTTTTTGTTTATTAATTAAACAATTTCTATTTAATATAACTAAAGGAAATAATTCATAAATAAATAATACTTTTCTTTTCTTTTTCGCTTCTTATAATTCATTTCACTTTCGTTATTTATCTAAAAAAGGAATACTTATGAAAAAATCATTTTTTAGCACCGCACTTTTGGCAGCAGGATTAGCCCTTTCTACTTTTGCTAACGCAGGTGAAATTGCTGATCGCGTGGAACAAACTAAAACCTTATTAGTCGGTACTGAGGGTACTTACGCACCATTCACTTTCCACGACAAAGATGGCAAGTTAACCGGTTTTGATGTGGAAATTATCGAAAAAGTTGCGCAAAAATTAGGTTGGAAAGTCGAATTTAAAGAAACCGCTTGGGATGGCATGTATGCAGGTTTGAACGCAAAACGTTTTGATGTTATTGCGAACCAAACCAATCCAAGCCCAGAACGTTTAAAAAAATATGATTACAGTGCACCTTATAACTACTCTGCTGGCGTAATCGTGACTAAAGCCGATAACGATAGCATTAAATCATTCCCAGATTTAAAAGGTAAAAAATCTGCACAATCTGCAACCAGTAACTGGAGCAAAGACGCACGTGATAATGGTGCAATTATCGTGACTGTTGATAGCTTGGCACAAAACCTTGAGGCGGTAAAACAAGGTCGTGTTGATGCAACAGTAAACGATAAGCTTGCAGTATTAGATTACTTCAAAAAACAACCTAACTCAGGCTTAAAAATTGCTGTAGAAAGTGATAAAAAAATCCCGACCGGTTTTGCTTTCTTGAAAGGTGAAGAACCGCTTATTGCAAAAGTGAACCAAGCACTTGAAGAACTACGCAAAGACGGAACGTTAAAACAAATTTCAATCAAATGGTTTGGCGATGACATTACTCAATAATTGGTTAGCAAGCCTTCCATTTATGACCACAGAACGAGCTGATTATGTAATCAGCTCGTTTTGGCCTATGATGGAAGGGGCAATTTTATATACGATCCCCCTTGCGGTCATTTCCTTCTTTTGCGGTTTATTCATTGCGGTTATCGTGGCTGTGATTTGCACATTGCCACATCCCAATTTAATGACCAAAATACTGCAGGGCATTTGCCGCACTTATATTTCAATTATTCGTGGCACGCCAATGTTGGTGCAGATCTTCATTATCTTCTACGGTTTACCTGAAGTTAGTATCAAGCTAGAACCTTTTCCAACCGCAATTATTGCGTTCTCCATTAACATTGGTGCTTATGCGGCAGAAACAGTGAGGGCCTCCATTCTTGCGATTCCTAAAGGTCAATGGGAAGCCTCTTATGCGATAGGCATGAATTACACACAAGCTTTCGTGCGTACCATTATGCCGCAAGCGTTACGCATTTCTGTCCCTTCACTATCAAACACATTCATTAGTACAGTGAAAGATACATCTCTAGCATCACTTGTTTGGATTGCAGAATTATTCCGTGTGGCACAAAACATCACGGCTGAAAATTATGAGTTTATTTTAATTTACAGCGAAGCAGCTCTCATTTATTGGGTGTTCTGTTTTGTGCTATCGATGGGACAAACCCGCTTAGAAAAACGCCTTTCTCGCCATTTATAAGGACTGGTTATGTTAAAAGTCACGAATATTCAGAAAAGTTTTAATGGCCACCATGTATTAAAAGGCATTGATTTTGAAATTAATAAAGGTGAAGTGGTTGCCATTCTGGGTCCATCAGGTTCAGGCAAAACGACTTTTTTACGCTGTTTAAATTTGCTCGAACGCCCAGAAAAAGGTGTATTAGCATTTACTGATGGAAGCTTAACTATTGATTTCAGCAAGAAGATCAGCAAATCCGATGAACTAAAATTGCGTCGTCGTTCTTCAATGGTATTCCAACAATACAATCTCTTTCCTCACCGCACAGCACTTGAAAATGTGATGGAAGGCATGGTAGTTGTGCAAAAACAAGCGAAAGAGATTGCGCGTGAAAAAGCCTTAGCATTATTGGAAAAAGTTGGTTTAAAAGCAAAAGCGGATTTATATCCCTCTCAACTTTCTGGTGGTCAACAGCAACGTGTCGGGATCGCCCGTGCTTTAGCCGTTAAACCCGATATTATCTTGTTAGATGAGCCTACTTCCGCTCTTGACCCTGAACTCGTCGGTGAAGTGTTACAAGCACTCAAAATGCTCGCACAAGAAGGTTGGACAATGATTATCGTCACCCATGAATTGAATTTTGCCAAAGATGTGGCAGATCGCGTGATTCTCATGGAAAATGGTCAGGTAGTTGAACAAAATACCGCGGCTGAATTCTTCAGTCATCCACAGCAAGAGCGCACCAAACAATTCTTATTGCAAGCTAAAATGCCAATGGAATTCGAAGATTATTGTATTTAATCAAACGTCTAAATATAAAAAGAGCGGTCAAAAAACATCATGAATTTTCGGTATTATGTAGCAGTTGCACAAAGTCCGAAAATTGACTAATTTACCGCGTAAATTTAAATGCCTTTCCGAATGAAAATTGTGAAAGGCATTTCTTTTACCTAAAATTCTAACTTCAACCTCGCAATTTTTCACATCAATTTTCCATTTTTTCAAATTCAAGGCGTAGCTAATCCTCTCAACCTTTATTCAGGTAAGTTATTTCTTTCTATATAATTCTATCTAAGTCTATTAGCGTCTATACGATTCTATGCTGCCATCAGAATTTCATCGTATGCAGTTTGTTCTTCAAGTCGCTTAAAGTAGTGTGATGAAATTTCGTTAGGTGCAAAGGCTTTCATACCGAGAAGCTCACCTTCACGATGATTTCCTTGCCAGTAACCGATCCACTCTTTGAGCGGCAATACCCATAAGCAACGTTTGAGGACATCTTCAAAGAGTTCCCCATTTGATTTACGGCGGTTATCTGAAAAGAATGCAGCTTGATTAGCATAATGTAAGGCATATTTATTATCGGTTTTATGATGTGTGCCACGCATTAAATCACGCATTCTGGCATTAAAGGATTCTGCTAGATTGTTGTTTACACCTTTCGCACTATAAGCCTCTTGATGATTCACCGACCAACGGGTGTAGTGAAAATCAAGACTTTTATAAGCAGGGTTTTCATCACACATAATATCACTGCCTGCTTTCACAAAGCGTTGATTCAATGCAAAAACAGTATCCGCATTTTCGGTGTAATCCATTGCAACAATGGTACGATTTGCTCCAGATATATTACTATCATTTGCAGCACGTTGTGTAATAGCGAATAGACAATGTTTAGTCGTTCTAAATTTAGGATATTTGCGACCTTTCTCATCGGCTTTTTGACGTTGTTTATGATTGTTTTTACGAAAATTAGTTGGACGCAAGGTAAAGTTGATCCACATTCCATCTTCATGAACTTCGCCTGACAATGGACTTAAATCGCGCGTTTTAAATAAAGCTTCGCGAACTTTCCCACAAAGTACAAATGCCGTTTTGTAGTTCAAATTAAGATGACGACTAACATCAATCGCACTAATGCCTTTTGAGCTATTTACCATCATTAAAATGACAGCAAGAATATCGACTAAATCAACTTTATGAAAGGCAAAGGCTGTATTTGTTGTAATATAAAAATGGCGTTTGCAATGTTTACAACACCAACGTTTACGAGAAGAAAGGAAATAGGCTTCGTGGCGAATACCACAATGCGGACAGCATACATCACGAACATTATTAGGGTTTCCCCAACGGTGAGTTTTTAAAAGGTGAAAAGCATCTTCTTCTGTAAGGCGTAAAATATCTTTTAAATTGATGTTTTTTGATTTACTTGAAAGTAAATAATGTTGAGCCATTGCGAATTTCCTTGTGTAGTACAAGGCATCCGAGATTTGCTAAACGCCAGACACAAAAAATCGCCCATCTGAAAACTCAGATCGGCTCAAAGCGTTTACGCCTCGAATACCGTTACCCACAAGGAACTTGTGGAAGGCTCATTTAAAATGAGTGAAATTGCGATTGTTAAAACAGGAAATTTACAAGATGAAATTTTCTGCCACCTAAACATTCGCTACACACCTGTTAATGTGTATTAATTGGTGATTGAATAAAGTTGCATTCTTTGGCTAATTCTATAATTTGTAGTAAGTTTTCCCTGCAAATCAGCGTAAATATAGTCCTTTGAAGATTTTTCGTCAAATAAAAAAAGCAATTCCTCACGAAGTTGCTTTCATCTATTATTTGTTATCGCTAGTGTCCGTAATTATTTATTCGATATTACAGGATTTTCGCCAAATTTATTCGATTCGGCACTACCTTGCACAACTCCGATGACGATTGAAATGATGATTGCAATCCCTTCACCAATAACAGGAATTAGCATAATTAACATATATAAAGTAAACCAACCCGATAAATTTATATCGTGTAATCTACGGACTGTTAGGGATATTGAAGGTGGTAAGGTAGCAACAAAAACTACTAAAAAAAGTATTACTCCAATACCTGTAAAAGCAAAAGCACCTAAAATAGCGAATATTAACGCATAAAATAAAGTAAATCCCCAATACTCTTTTCGTCTAGCACGCCCTTTAAAGTTTACATAGTTTTTAGTAAATGCTTCAATAAAGTATGTAAATAACGATTTTTCAATCATAATCAATCCTCTTAATGTGAATGTGTATTTTCAATATAATCTGTTGGATTATCAGCAGTTAAATCTTTTTTACTATTAACCTGCTTGAGAAATGCATTTTTTGCTAGATGCCCTAACTCATGCGAAACTGAACCATAATAGAGAACAAGTAAAAATGGTAGCAACAAAATCTCAATAGGAAACGCTATAAATAATAATAACGAATCAAGGATTATTAAAAGTAATACTGTGACTAGATAAAAAACATAAAATTTTAAGAAATTATGTAAATTAGCCATTAGAAATAAGATGTTTTTCGGTATATTTAATAATTCTAACCATTTTCCAGTTAATGCATATCTAATGATTCCACATTGAAGAATTGGATTTGAGATCATGCCCCATATAAAGTAGATAAATAACGTTGCAATATAATCCTCAATGTAATCAGTAAGATAGCCTGTTAATCCTCCTTGTATAAATTCTAGTATATCTAAGAACAATCCTAGAATACCTTTTAGTCCTAATAAATAACAAAAAGCTGTTGGAATCATCCAATATATAATCGTAACTCCTGTTATTTGTAACCCTTTCAGAACTATTTTCTTTATTTGTAATGATTGCAACGGCTTATCTAGCATAATATCTTCAACCATCTGAACCTGCCATCCTTTAATAAATATTATGCCGAATGGATACTTTATAAATGGAAAAAATAGTAATAAAGGAATAATCCAAAGCTTCTTATAGAAACTTCTATCAGAAAAGAGATATACGTATCCTTCTTGATATTCTTTAAGCAAATTTTTAAACATTCTCGTGTTATACCTAAAATTTAAAGAGTATTGAGGACTTTGCAAGGCTGATTCTTGGTAATTACAATGGGTTTATATAAACAACTTCCACAAACACTTCCATATTGAAGGATATATAGTTTTTTACCATTAATCATAAATTCGTAAGTTGATGATGTGTATCCTTGATTATTTGATAAAGGAGATGAGCATTTTTCACCTGCTTTACTCTCTTTAACAAAGATTTTATGGAGTTTTAATTCATTACTTAATAATTCAACTTGATCGTAGTCATAATTTACTTCATTTTCTTGAATTAAAGTATTATGGTTTAATGCCTTAAAGAACATAAGATCAGATGTATCCATCTTTATAGATGAACCTACTGCTTTACCTTGAGATAGATTAACCAAACTGTTATATAAAGATGAATCAGTGGTTTGCTCCGTTCTAAATGGATTGCCAACTCTTTTCTTCACAAATGTACCTTGTGAAATATCTTTAAGTCCCTCTGTAACTTCTGCACAAGAAGTTAATGATAAGGTTAGTATTACTACCTTAAATATTTTTCTCATAACATTTCCTTATGGATATTTCTTGATGCAAGAAGCCAAGCTTTTCTTGTAACTACGCCCTTGTTCAGTAATTACATCCGATACTAAGCATTGGTTGTTTTCACATTCCAGTTGATAGACTAAATCAATGGTTTTCTTCTTACTTTTTAGAGTGACATTTACCTGTTCCTTAATAATTTTTATGATAGGTTTTACTTCAACTTGATTTCTCACCATTCCATAGATCCAAAATTCGGAAAGGCATGTTCCGCCGTATTCATACTCATTTTCGTTATGAATATCTGTTGCTTTCATTTGCAAATCTGCAAACTCTTTTGTTGAGTAGCGTTCTAAATCATTGGTTTGATAGACCTTTGCAACGGTATCTACTTTAGCTTGCTCTAAATGTGACAACGCGAAAACGTTTGTAGATACGAATACTGTAGATAAAGATAGAAGTAGCTTATTCATAATAAAAAACCTATAATGATTAATATAAGAAATTTAGGGAAATTTTCAGTAAGAACCCGCATTAAACCTAGCTATAATACATAATCTGGTTGTTTCGCTGTAGCAACTGGTAATCTCTATCAACTACCCTAGTAGTGGGTATTCAAGAAATTTTACAGGTACAAAATGAGTGTCAATGAGAAGATTCGAAAGATCCGAGAAGCAAAGGATTGGTCGCAGGAACAGATGGCTGAAAAACTGGATATGTCATTAAATGGCTATGCTAAAATTGAGCGTGGTGAAAGTAAAATTTACCTAGACAAACTAGAACAAATTGCACAAGTATTTGACATTGATGTAATTGAGCTAATGCAATCAGATGGTAGAAATATCTGTTTTCAAATTGAATCGCCTCTAGGTTCAGTGTATCAAGGCGGTGGAGAAACTCAGTTACTGATTGAGATTGAACGATTGAAGTTGGCTTTGTCTCATGCAAATGATAAAGAAGGATTGTTGAATAAGCTACTTGAACAAAAAGATAGTGAAATTAGGGCATTAAAAGAGTTCGTTCGAATGTTAACATCTGAAGCTCAAGTCTAAAGCTATTATTTTTACTCAAATTCTTTATCTTTTGGATTTTCACATACATTTTTGATTATTCTTTGATAAAATACTAACATAAATTAACAAGCATACAGGATAGAAAAGCTATGAAACCTCTCTCATATCAGTTTTTTATATTTAACAACGAATTTTCACATCTTAGTGTTAATGATGATGATATTCTATCATTTTTGAGATGTTTTGAGAGTTTCTTACCACAAAGAAATCAAGGTATTGAGTTTGAAGTTAAAGATAATAAAATCACTCAAAAAGTTATAGATAGCATTGATCTTCAATCTATTGATAATAAATGGAAAATTGAGTTTAAGCCTAAGCAAATTCTTATATCATATAATCATAGTTATCCAGATGATACTTATTCTTTAGATAAGTTTAATTGTGAAGCATTAAAACTAATAGATAAAATATCTGAAAGAATCTCTTTCGATAATACCATTAGGTTAGGGTTTATAAGAAATATAGCAGAAGAAAATTGTCAAGATTTTATTGAGGAGAAATCAAGTTTCATTAATAATGAGATAGATTCAAATGAACTTATAGAAAAAAGTATCCGTTTTACTTTTAGAAAAAACTCGTCAAATTTAGAGGAACTCCTAAATCATGTTAAAGCCATCAATTACTCCTCTGATGCTAAAATAGAAAGCATCGAAAGTGGATTGGCTTCAGAATTTTCAGGGATTCATGTTCTTGATGATATAAATACTTTAACTTCAAATTTAGTACCTAGGTTTGGACGCGAGAAAATTAGATTATTTTTAAATGAAGTAGAAAATATGTTGAGATAGAAATTATGTATAATTTTGCAACAATGATGGAAACTCCTATAAGAAAATTTGTCTCTAATGAAAAGAAAACAATTTATTTGAAGGAATTTATTTCCAGTGATATAAATACAGATATTCATATATCAACATCATCTAATATTCCTATTGAGATTTTGAATAACAGAAACTTTGAAAAAGAGCTGGTATCAGAATTTCAGGATAAATTTATAAATTTTATGATGTTTGATGAAATCAATGAGGATTATAGTGTTTCTATCGAATTAGAATTATTAAACTACTTTAACAAAAATTCATATGTAACGGGACAATGGTTTTCTAATTTGTTTAGAGACTTTATAAGCGAGCCTAGAGTTTTAATTAATCTATTAAAGATTATAGCTAAATTAGGACATAAAAAAATACCTAACGCACATGTTTGTGTTATGTCATTATTAGCAAATAAAGATGTTGAGATAAAAGATTTTGCAATTAGAGTGTTTGAATCTTGGGCTGATCCTGAATCTTTAAAGATTTTAGATAATACAGTAGTTACTCCTGAATGGTTAGAGTCTTATAGAAAATTGGTAGTTAAAGACCTTAAAACTTGTTTCACAAACTAATTATGTCATTCCTTATTAGAAAAATAACTAAATCAAAGTGGAAAAACTCAAATGATCCACAAGGTGAGAAAGAATTAGAGATCAATAAACTTTCATCTGATGCTATAACATCATGTTTAAGAACATCGAAGAACGCACTTTCTTTCTGGGAAATATCTGATATTAAAAATGAATCAGATTTAGATAATAATAGCGATCTCAAAAATATAATAATAGCATTATTAACCAGCTCAAAAGCTGAGGATGTTAATGTTTTAGATATAGTATATTTTGAAAAGAATGAAGAACAGTTAAATAAATACGGTATCTCATTTGAAAAAACAGAAGGAGATACCGTAGATGATAATCTAAGATCTCTTCATATAGATTTGTGTGATTTAAATCATGAAAATTTAACTTTTATTGCTGGTACTATGTGTACTTGCTTAAATAAGAATCAACATAAGAGATTTACAAAAAATTACCTAAAAAGTGTTTTAAAAGAACATCTGGAAGCAAATAAGCATTTGCTTCCAAAATTAACCCCTGAATTACAAGAAAAACTAGGGATATAATCTATATAAGATAGGGCATCTAACTTATTCAACATTATAGTTAGATGCTGTTCTATTTTTTTATTTCCTTGAGTAAAATAGATAGAGCATTTTTTAATTCATTAGATATCATACGATAATATCCTATTAATTCCTTTTCTTGAACAGATATACTATTTTCTAGGCTTATCGTATCAAACATTACGCCATCTCCTGTTAATAACCAAGTAATATTAATCCCTAATCCTTTATGAATTTTCACTAAGGCATCTACATTCGGATCGCGTCCCTCATTTAAGTAATTCATTGCTGAACGATACGAGATTCCTGTTACTTTTGAAAATTCTGTTACGGTCATATTTTTAGCATCTAAGACCTGCTTTAAACGTTCTGATATGCACATTATTTCACATTCCTATTGAAAAAAGTGAATGATTGTGATATTTTGTACACAATCAATATGAATAATATTTCATATTTTAGTTCTATCAAGGTGTGATCTCAATACTATGACACAACATTTTCTTCTTTCTAGCAAAGCTCGCACGCTTTCTTCTTACGAGATTGCACAACTCTCGGAAGAAGAAGCGTATGATTTGCTTTGTGAATTAAGATGGGGTGGAAAAGAGTTCATCACTTGTCCTAAATGTGGGGTACAACACAAGCCTTATTATATTTCTACACGTAAACAATGGCGCTGCAAACACTGTAATCACACTTTCAGTGTTACTTCTGGCACCATTTTTGCTAATCGCAAGAAACCAATTAAGGTTTATCTCTATGCTTTAATGGAGTGGGTAAATGCCGTCAAAGGCTTATCATCCCTTCAATTAGCACGTAATGCAAAACTTAATCCTCGCACGGCATTTGTTTTATCACATAAATTTCGTAAGGCATTACTGGAAAGTCGTGATATGAAACCCCTTTCAGGTGTAGTGGATATGGACGGTACTTATGTTCATCCTGCACCACGTAAAGCAAATAAGACATCTGACCGCATTGACTATCGCTTAAAGGAAAATCAGAATCCTGATAAACGTTGTGTAATGGTTGCACGTGAGCATTATTCGCCAGAAGAAAAAGCCAGTAATGCACTGCATTGTGGGGCAAAACGCTCTCACGTTTTTGTGGCGCATACGGAATCGCAATCGGTAGTGAAAAGTTTTGCCGATAAGTTCATTAAACCGAATACGCAAATCAATACCGATGAAAGCACTGCTTATGATGTCTTGTTGCCTTACTATAACTTGAGAACAGTAAACCATAAGGAAGAATATTGCAGCGATTTAGGTGTAACAAACAATCAGGCTGAAAGTTTATTTAGTCGTTTCAAACGGATGTATTACGGACAAGTTCACCGTATCAGCAACGAATACTTACTTAACTATGCTAATGAAATTGCCTACCGTGAGGACAATCGCCGAACATCAAATAAAGCGCAGTTTATTGATGTATTAAGCCGATGTTTGAAAACCACCAACGATAACAATGAATGGTGTGGTTATTGGCAACGAAAAATTATCCATCAAGAAGTGATTTGGCAGTAGATATATGGCATATAACTTAGATAAGAAACTCAAAGAGTTTGAGTTTGAACGTAAACAGGTATTACATCATCTAGCCTTACTTGATGCAAACATTGCCACATTAAAACGTGCTATTGAGCTTACTCAACAGGAAACTGATATAGCCCTTTATAATACGGACAACTTTGTGTACCGTTCCAAATATAAGCTCTTTAAAGGGAAAATTCGTAAATACATCGTACAAATGATGCGAGAAGCACCCAATAAAGCCTTTACAATAGCTGAACTCACGCAACGCATTTTTGATATTGAACTAAATCCTGACACGCCATCTGCAAAGCACCTTGATTCTGTTCGTAAACAACTGAATGAGTTTTATAAAAGAGAATGGATTAATAGGGTTCAAATCAGCCGAAATGAGGTTCACTGGCAATGGAAACAAAAATAGCGGTATTTCTACCGCTATTTACTATCCTTACTCAAGTGTTCTCAATCGCCAATGTTGTGAGTTATCTATTAAGCATTTTTCCACTAACGATTTATACTTTAAATAGTTTAATGTACAAGCAATCGTTTGTGATTGTTTATACGGTATGACTTCTTCAATCTCTTGCCCATCTAACTTCATCGCCTGATATGTAATCTCCTTCACACTTAACCATTTTGAAGGCTCTTGTTTTAGTACCTGAGCAATCAACTGTTGAGGTGAAGTTTGGAAACGAAGATTTCTAAATTTGGGGTTTGAAGGTAAAGGCGGTTCTTCCCGACCTTTTGCGTGATTTAATGCCACACGATAGTCTGAAATCTTCCGATCAAGATCTTTTAATTCTTTATGGAGTTGCTTGATTTGCGCTGCAATTTCTTCCTTTTCGGTTTCAATTTCTTCAATCGCTTCTTCAAGCGCATTTTCCAAAGTTGATTTTTGTTTTGTCATTGACTATTCTTACCTTTTGTAAATAAAAGATAAGAAAATGTAGCAGAAACAACAAATTAAATCTTTGTGCAACTGCTACATAATACCGTGAATTTTGACCGCTCTTTCTATTTGAATGAATTACATAATTGCGTTGTAGAATACTGCAGCTAACGCCGCACCGATAAACGGACCTACAACAGGAACCCAACTGTATCCCCAGTCTGCTTTGGCCTTTAATGTGCCACCAAGGAAAAGACCCAAGGTTAAACGTGGACCAAGATCTCGAGCTGGATTGATCGCATAACCGGTTGTTCCACCTAAGCTCAAACCAATTGCCCAAACTAAAATCGCTACTGGTAATGCCCCGATAGAGCCTAAACCAATTGGCGTGCTTTCTGCTGTACCAGGTAAAGTGATATTTGCCCCCGCAAGGTAGAAAATCACGAAAACAAGCACGAAGGTACCAATAATTTCGTTCACTAAGTTGATTGGATAGTTACGAATAGCAGGTTCGGTACAGAAACAAGCTCGTTTTAAACCCTCTTCTTCAGTCGCAGCAAAGTGATCTTTATACATAATGTAAACCAACAACGCACCTACCATGCCGCCCACCACTTGTGCCGCGATGTAGCCAGGTACCAATTCCCAAGCAAATGCACCTTTCATTGCCACACCAAGCGTTACCGCTGGATTTAAGTGCGCCCCACTGTAAGGGCCTGTCACAACGACGGCCACATACACCGCAAATGCCCACGCGGTAGTAATCACAATCCAACCAGAACTTTGCCCTTTCGTTTTATTTAAACATACGTTGGCCACCACACCGTTACCTAACAGGATTAAGAGTGCTGTGCCAAAAAATTCTGCAAAATAGGCATTCATAAGAGAATCTCCAAATAATGATTAACTTAATGATTTCATTGAAGAAATCTTGCTTTGCAATTCGTTTCGTTGTTTGATCAAATATTGAGATACTCAAAGTGAGTGGCTTCATTATCTAGTTTTAACCAATTAATTCAATAGATAAAACCGATCTATTTTCTAAAAATGAGAGAGCGATCACATTATTTTGTGCGTTAACGCAATCGTTTACATATTTTCGGGGCGAAATCTGTGATGCTAATCACAAAACCCAACATTGCTTGTTCCAATTAGATTCGAATTCAATTAAGTTAGGTTCGCAATTTGTTCGTTTAAGCTCAAAATTTCTTCATTCATTTAATGAGAGTGCCAAGCACTCTAAGGAATAGCACCATGACAGACAAAAAATACATCATCGCTTTGGACCAAGGTACCACAAGCTCTCGTGCAGTATTATTAGATCACAATGCGAATGTTGTCGAAATCGCCCAACGTGAATTTACACAAATTTATCCACGCGCAGGCTGGGTGGAACATAATCCAATGGAAATTTGGGCAACACAAAGTTCAACATTAAACGAAGTGGTTGCAAAAGCAGGCATTACCTCAGATGAAATTGCGGCAATTGGTATTACTAACCAACGTGAAACCACCATTGTGTGGGAAAAAGCCACTGGCACACCGGTTTATAACGCGATTGTGTGGCAATGCCGTCGTACCGCAGATATTACTGACAAACTTAAAGCGGATGGTCATGAAGAATATATCCGCAACACCACGGGTTTAGTGGTAGACCCCTATTTCTCGGGTACAAAAGTGAAATGGATTTTGGACAATGTAGAAGGCGCGCGCGAAAAAGCGGAACGTGGTGAGCTTCTATTTGGTACCGTAGATACCTGGCTTGTATGGAAATTAACCCAAGGCCGTGTTCACGTAACGGACTACACCAATGCATCCCGTACCATGTTATTTAATATCCATACGAAAAAATGGGATGACAAAATGTTGGAATTATTAAATATTCCACGCTCTATGCTGCCTGAAGTACGCAATTCTTCCGAAGTGTATGGCCAAACCAACATCGGGGGTAAAGGCGGTGTACGTATTCCAGTTGCAGGTATCGCGGGTGACCAACAAGCGGCACTTTACGGCCATCTTTGCACACGCGCAGGCCAAGCGAAAAATACCTATGGTACAGGCTGCTTTATGTTGCTTCACACCGGTGATAAAGCTATTACCTCTAAAAATGGCCTATTAACCACCATCGCATGTAACGCCAAAGGTGAACCTGAATACGCACTTGAAGGTTCTGTGTTTATCGCTGGCGCATCAATCCAATGGTTACGTGATGAACTCAAAATCGTACATGACAGCCATGACTCCGAATACTTCGCACAAAAAGTCCCAGATAGCAATGGCGTGTACGTTGTTCCGGCCTTCACTGGTTTAGGCGCACCTTATTGGGATCCGTATGCACGAGGTGCAATTTTCGGTCTTTCTCGTGGTTCTAACCGTAACCATATTGTACGCGCGACCCTTGAATCCATTGCTTACCAAACCCGTGATGTGTTAGAAGCAATGCAATCTGACTCAGGTCAACGCTTACAATATTTACGTGTCGATGGCGGCGCAACCAACAACAACTTCTTAATGCAATTCCAAGCAGATATTTTAGATGTGAATGTTGAACGTCCAGTGGTGAAAGAAGTGACTGCACTTGGTGCAGCTTACCTTGCTGGTCTTGCAGTTGGTTTCTGGAAAGATTTAGACGAACTTCATGACAAAGCGCGTGTAGAACGTACCTTCACTCCAGACAACGATGAAGAAAAACGTGAACGTCGTTATAAAGGCTGGAAAAAAGCGGTTAAACGCTCATTAGAATGGGCAAAAGAAGACGCGGAATAATCCTTTCTAGCCAATAATAAAGTGCGGTCAAAATTTCTCGTATTTTTGACCGCACTTTATATTTTGAGGAAATATATTACCGATAAATACTCGTACAATACGTCAGGGCTTGTCTTATGGCTTTTCCTAATTCTTCATCCGAAATACTCTTATCATATTTAAATTCTAATGCTGAATTGTCAGGAAGTGAAATCCCTGTACTTCCATCTAAAGAATCTTGATGAAGAGGCGAAATAGTTATATATAAATCATCCTGTTCTAAAGATAAAAAAGACATATCCTTATAGATAGATTTTTTATTTTTGTATCCATAGCGTTTTTTCATCTCTTCTTCGAGATTTTTTTGTAGCCCTTTCATTTTTTCAGAATTAAAGATAGCCTGAAACTCTTCGAACGAAATTTCTTTACTTTCATTAAGCTTTTCTTTAATTAACTTTCCTAGATCTAAATCAGAAATATCAACTTCATTAAAAATAAAATCTTGATCTGGATCTGTCATTCCAATCATCCCTCTAATAATAGAGGCAACCAATAAGAAATCTTTATTAATTCTAACAAAAGCTGCTTTAGGTTTGTTCATATCAATTTACCTTATTAATAATATTAGCTCCTTTCGATCTAGTATACATTAAACAATTACCTAATTTACCACTTTGGCCTGTTATGCTATCTATAGTGATATTTCTACAGAAAAGTGAATGTGAAATTATAAGGTTTACTTAGAATAATCATCTTTGGAAACAAAAGCGCGGTCAAAATTTCTTGTGTTTTTGACCGCACTTTTATTTTATCTATTAACTATACTGCTGCCGATACTTCTCTAAATTATCTTGAAAATGCTGAATGTAGTATTCGATATCTTTTTCTCGGTAGCCAAGAATTCGACCGATTTCACGTTCTACTTTTGGATCAAAACCATTCACAGTGCTTGCAGGAAGTAACACTTCCATTTGTTCAGCGAGTGCAAGAGATTGAGGTAAATAGACAATAAAATCAGTTAAGCAAACATCATTTACATGACGTTGCACTGTTTTTGAATGAAGCATTCCTAGCTCAAGATAAGGGAGAAAGGCGTCAGGAATACCGAGCTCCTGATTGAATAATGCCACTTGCTTTTCGCCCCTTAACATTAATTCCAGCTCCTTGCCTTCATGCGGCCCAAGAATACCTTTTTCCATAAGAATATTCCTTTCGTTGAAATAAAAAAGGGGATTGGATGATTGACCAGATCCCCTTCATTGTACGCCTATTTGGCCACAATGTTCATCTAAATGACGAAATTATTTTTTCAAATTCTTCAACGCATCGGCAAAGGCATTCTCCATTGCACTATTTCCTCTTGAATTACGATCTTGGCGAGGTGCATTACTTCTTGGTTTTGCACTTAAAGTGCGGTCAGATTTGCCGTCATTTTTGACCGCACTTTCATCTAATCGCATCGTTAACGCAATACGTTTACGCGGCACATCTACTTCTAATACTTTCACTTTTACGATATCGCCCGTTTTCACCACTTGATGTGGATCTTCTACGAATTTATCGCTTAGTGATGAAATATGTACTAAACCATCTTGGTGAACACCAATATCCACAAATGCGCCGAAGTTAGTCACATTGGTGACGGTACCTTCTAAAATCATACCTGGTTTTAAATCGGTGATTTCTTCCACGCCTTCTGCGAATACCGCAGTTTTAAACTCACCACGCGGATCGCGCCCTGGCTTTTCCAACTCTTTGAAAATATCTTGGACGGTCGGTAAACCAAATTGCTCATCAATAAATTGTTTTGCATCAAGCTGACGTACCACACCGGCATTACCCATTAAATCTTGAATAGATTGCGCAGTGGCTTGCAAGATTTTTTCCACCACAGGGTAAGCTTCTGGGTGAACACCTGAAGCATCAAGTGGATTTTTACCTTCTGCAATACGCATAAAGCCCGCACATTGCTCAAAGGCTTTTGGCCCTAAACGAGGCACTTTTTTCAATTCTGCACGGCTTTCAAAACGACCATTTTCATCACGATATTCCACAATATTTTGCGCCAAGGTTTTTGTCATACCAGCTACACGAGCAAGCAATGGCGCGGATGCTGTATTTAAATCCACACCTACTGCGTTTACACAGTCTTCCACCACCGCATCAAGTTTACGCGCAAGTTGGGTTTGGTTTACATCGTGCTGATATTGCCCTACACCAATGGCTTTCGGTTCGATTTTCACTAATTCTGCCAATGGATCTTGTAAACGACGCGCAATTGATACCGCACCACGTAAAGAGACATCTAAATTCGGGAATTCATTTGCGGCAAATTCAGAAGCGGAATAAACCGATGCGCCCGCTTCGCTCACCACAACGGTTTGAGGTTTATTTTCTTTAATTTCTTTAATCACTTCTTTCGCAAAACGCTCTGTTTCACGAGAAGCCGTACCGTTACCAATGGCAATTAACTCTACGTTATGTTTGCGGATCAAGCTGAAAATCGCCACTTGCGCTTCAGCTTCACGCCCCGTGTGTGGATAAATGGTGGTGGTATCTAATAATTTACCTGTGTTATCCACCACCGCAACTTTAACACCTGTACGTAAGCCCGGGTCCAAGCCCATGGTGCTTTTCGCGCCAGCGGGTGCCGCCATCAAAAGTGCGGTCAGATTTCGAGCGAAAACATCAATGGCTTCTTCTTCCGCTTTTTCACGTAAACTCGCCATTAATTCCGTTTCTAAATGCAACGAAACTTTGATTTTCCATGTCCACGCAATCACTTGTTCACGCCATTTATCCGCAGGCTGACCAGTAAAACGTACATCTAAATAATCACGAATAATCTCTTCACAATAGCTTTGGCGACTTCCCTCTTCCGCATCAGGGTCAGCATTTAAGCTTAATTGTAAAATACCCTCATTACGTCCACGGAACATGGCTAATGCACGGTGAGAAGGCACATTTTTCAATAATTCTTGGTGGTCGAAATAATCTTGGAATTTTGCGCCTTCCGTTTCGTTGCCTTCGATCACTTTGGATACGATAACGGCATTTTTCGCTAAATAATCACGGACTTTCGCTAATAAACCTGCATCTTCAGCAAAACGCTCTATTAAAATATAGCGTGCACCATCAAGGGCTACTTTGGTGTCTGTTACGCCTTTATCAGTATTCACAAATTCCGCTGCTGCCGTTTCAGGATCATTTTCCGGCTCGTTCCAAAGTAAATCAGCTAATGGCTCAAGACCCGCTTCAATCGCAATTTGCCCTTTCGTACGGCGTTTAGGTTTGTACGGCAAATACAAATCTTCTAATTCAGTTTTGCTTTGTGTCGCATGGATTTTGTCACGCAATTCATCGGTCAATTTTCCTTGCTCTTCAATAGATTTCAAAATGGTTTGACGACGATCTTCTAATTCACGTAAATAAATTAAACGGGTTTCAAAATGACGAAGTTGGGTGTCATCCAAGCCACCAGTGGCTTCTTTACGATAACGGGCAATAAATGGAATGGAGTTGCCATCATCTAATAATTGAATGGCGGCGAGGATTTGTTGGGGTTGAACGGTTAATTCTGCCGCAATAATTTGGCTAATTTGTTGATTTAACATTGTCATACTTCTTTGTTATGAAAGGATTCGATAAAAACGGGAATAGAATACTGGTTTTAGACAACAGGCTCAAATATAATTCAAAAAAATTTCTTTTATTTTTATTATGGCAAAATCCAATTACATTACCCGTCAAGGCTGGCTTGCGCTTGACCAAGAACTTAAATTTTTATGGAAAGAAGAACGCCCTAAAGTCACACAAGCCGTTTCAGATGCCGCCGCGCTTGGTGACCGCAGTGAAAACGCGGAATATATTTACGGCAAACGTCGCTTACGTGAAATTGATCGCCGTGTGCGTTTTCTTTCCAAACGCTTAGAAGTGCTACAAATCGTGGATTACCACCCGAAACAAGAAGGCAAAGTATTTTTCGGTGCATGGGTTGAGCTAGAATATGAAGAAGGTGAAGTGAAGCAATACCGACTTGTCGGCTGCGATGAATTCGATCCCGCTAAAAACTGGATCTCCATTGATTCTCCCGTCGCACGTGCTTTAATCGGGAAAGGCGTTGATGATGAAATCCATGTTGAGACCCCCTCTGGTAAAGTCGTGCTCTATGTGAACCGAATTTGGTATGAAAAATAGCAAGCATAAAAAACAAAAGAGCGGTCAAATTGATCTGCCCCCCAAAAGTTGGACAGGTTAGTTAACTTAAATATTGAGCTCGGTATTGCACTGGGCTCAATCCTTTGAAAGCAAGTTTAATGCGTTTTTGGTTGTAATACACTAAATATTCTTCAATTTCAGCCTGTAATTCAGTGATTGAATGATAAGTCCGAGAGTAAAAACACTCTGATTTTAATATTGCAAAAAAGCTTTCAATCACCGCATTATCATAGCAATTTCCTCGGCGACTCATACTTTGAACCGCTTTACCTTCCAACATTTTCACCCATTCCGCCGTGCCATACAATACACCTTGGTCACTATGAATAATCGGGCATTCTGTCGGTTTAAGCCGACTAAGCCCTTGTTCTAACATCTTTTTTACCAATGAAAACTTCGGGCGTGTCGCAAAGTTATAGGCAATAATTTCTCGGTTAGCCAAGTCCATCAACGGTGAAAAATAAAGCTTTTCTTGCCCAACATGAAACTCGGTAACATCCGTTACCCATTTTTGATTGAGTGCCGTTGCTGTAAAATCACGATTCAGCAAATTCGGGGCAATATGCGATGTTTTTCCTCGTTTTCCATGTCTTTTCTTGCGTAAAATGGAATGAATACCTAACTCGTTCATTAGCTTTAACACCGTTTTATGATTCAAATTAAAACCCATTTGGCGTAATTTAAACGTCATGGGGCGATAACCATCTCGTTTTCTGTTCTTTTTATACAGCGATAAGATAGCCTCTTTTACCTCGTGATAATTTCGCTTAGTCTCTTTATAGTAAAAGCTTGAGCGAGGCATTTTAGCCACATGAAGTAAATCATTTAACGCGTGGTCTGGCTTCAATCTTTCAATGATTTTTCTTTTTTCTGTCGTTGTTTTTGACGGTCGAGCTTCTCCAACTCCTTTAGGTAAGCAATCTCCGCACGAGCCAAGGCGAGCTCTCGTTGTAACTTTTTAAACGCTTTAGGTGAAAAGTCTGTGGTTTCTGGAATTTCAATGTCTTTCTTTTTCATCTTTGGCTTCGCTATTTTCGGTGTTTGAAGGTTTTTATAAGGCGATTTTACGCCATCAAGCCCTCTTTCCCGAAATGCTTTTAGCCAAAAATAACAATAGCATGGGAAATTTTATGAAGTTTAGCCATCTCACGGATACCATAATCCTGTTCGGTGACGAGTTTGATAATTTTCAAACGAAATTGATAAGGGTAGGACATAATCTGCACCTCAAATTAGGTGTCCAGGTTTTGGGGTGCAGATCAAAGTACGGTCAAGAAAAAGCAAGAAATTTACGACCTATCGAGGCACGATAGGGGTGATTGCACCGAATCATCTTGAGCGAGATTTTAGTGCAACGGCCCCGAAACAAAAATGGGTGACCGATATCACCGAGTTTAAGGCGAAAGATGGGAGTAAAGTCTATTTATCTCCAATTTTAGAGTTATTTAACAATGAGATAGTCTCCTATAATCTCAGCTATTCCCCAAACTGGGCGCAAGTAGAGGACATGTTAATGCAAGCCGTCAAAGGATTAAATAAAGCTTGTGGTGTCATTTTACATTCAGACCAAGGTTGGCAATATCAAATGGTAGCTTATCGTCGAATCTTGGCTGAACATGGCATCATTCAAAGTATGTCGAGAAAAGGGAATTGCTTAGATAACGCCGCAATGGAAAGTTTCTTTGGACGATTAAAAACAGAATGTTTTTATGGTCGGGAATTTAAAACAAAAGAAGAGATAGTTGATGCTGTCAGAGATTATTTGGATTACTATAATCATCGACGGATTCAACTAAAATTAAAAGGACTGAGTCCGATACAATATTGAAAACAATCCTTTAAATAACAGTCTAACTTTTTGGGGTCAGATCATTTTGACCGCACTTTTTTATTCCTTCACAAATTGTTTAATTTGATCTGAATTCAAATGACCTGGCTGTGCTTTGATAAGATTTAAATCCTTATCCAACAGCAAATTAAATGGATAGCCTAACACATTAGCACGTTTAATAATTTCCCCATTTTCATCCAATAATACCGTAATATTTTTGTAATCCAGACCTTTATACCAATTGATAAATTTGGGGCTATTTTGTTCGTTCTTTTGTCCAGGTGAGGCAATCGTAATCACATTAAAATCAAGATTTTTTTCTGCACTAAGATCGTCAATTTCCGCTAAACCCGCTAAGCAAATTGGACACCAAGATGCCCACATTTTGATATAAAACGGTTTGCCTTGGTATTGTGATAAGGTGACGGTTTGATTATCCAACGTCTTCAAGGAGATATCCGCCAAAGACACCTTCTCTTGTGCAAAACTCAATGGACTCAAAAACAATAAAAGTGCGGTCAATATTTTTCTCATTTTGCCCTCTTATTTCACAAAAGGAATCAAATCACCATAACCTTGTTTTTCCATTTCATCTAATGGAATAAACTTAATCGATGCACTATTGATGCAATAACGTAATCCACCTTTATCACGCGGACCATCGTCAAACACATGACCTAAATGGGCATGACCACTGCGACTTAACACCTCAATACGAGTCATATTAAAGCTATTGTCTCTTTGATACTCCGCCACTTCAGCGGCAATTGGTTTGGTAAAACTTGGCCAGCCACAACCAGATTCAAACTTATCTTTGGAAGAAAATAACGGTTCTCCCGTAGTGATATCCACATAAATACCAGGCGCGAAATTATCCCAATACTCGTTACTAAAAGAACGTTCAGTATGTTTGCCTTGCGTCACATCATATTGAAGTGCGGTCAATTTTTGCTTTAATTCTGCATCACTTGGTTTTAGGTATTTTTTATCATCAATTAATGGCTCATCGGCTTTTTTGATGTCGATATGACAATAGACATTCGGGTTTTTCTTGAGATAATCCTGATGATACTCTTCCGCCTCCACATAATTTTTCAGCGGTTCTACTTCAATTTGAATCGGTTCTTGATATTTACTTTGTAAGATTTTCAATGCTGCCTCAATAACCGCTTTATCTTGTTCATTTTGATAATAAATGCCGGTGCGATACTGTCTGCCACGATCATTACCTTGCTTATTGATACTGGTTGGATCGATAACACGAAAATAATATTGCAGCAATTTATCTAGCGAAATTTTATTTGGATCGTAAGTCACTTTCACGGTTTCAGCATGATCTGTCGCGTGCAATAATTGGTAGTTCGTGGTATCACCTTTTCCATTGGCATAACCAGAAACGGCATCAGTCACGCCTTGAATGCGTTCCATATAAGCTTCTAATCCCCAAAAGCAGCCACCAGCAAGATAAATAATTTGTTGTTCTTGTTTACTTTCCATTGTCATTTTTTGCTCCTTTGATGATTCTGTGTGATCAGCATACGTTAAACTACTTTGCAAACCGCTAAAAAGTGCGGTCAATATGAGAAATGTTTTTGTATATTTCATTTTCTTTCCTTATTGTAGAAAATATCTTAAGATTACATTTCATTAGACGAATACAAGCCCATTTTCTTACAAAATAAGGCAATTTTTACCGCACTTTGTGCAAGGAACCCTTATGCCAAACATACATCTCCGCAATAATTATCAAAAAGCTGTTGTTTGTATGGTATTAGCTTACATCAGCATTGCCTTAATGGGCGTCTTTGTAAAATACGCCTCTGATGAATTACCGTCCAGTGAAATTTTATTTTCCCGCTTCTTTATTGGTTTTGTGTTTCTCTTACCCTTTTTAATTAAAGATGGAGATTTCAAAGTCGATATGTCCCAATGGAAGTTTCTCGTTTTGCGTAACCTCGCCGGCATAGCCAGTATGTTATTAACCTTCTACGCTATTAAATATTTACCGATTTCCATTGCGGTTTTATTGATGAATACGTCCTCACTTTTTGTGCCTTTATTGCTGTTTTTCTTTAAAGTCAGAACACCATTAAAAGTATTAGCTTGCAGTTTTATGGGTTTTATTGGTGTATCCATCATTATGCTGACCAACGGCTCAATGAATATCAATCCTCTCCATGCAGGCTATGCTTTGGGTGCGGCAGTCTTAGCTGCGATGGCATTTATCAGCTTACAAGAGCTAAATAAACACAATTCACCTAAAAATATCGTGTTTTATTTCCACTTGCTAGGCTCTATTTTGTTGCCACTCTTTTTTATCGCACAATGGGAAATACCAACATTGCATGGATTTACTTTATTACTTTTGGTGGGCGGATTCGGTCTTATTTTCCAATTATTACTCACTCGCGCCTTTAAATACGCGCCTGCAAATGTCATCACGCCTTTTTCCTTTACCGGTGTCATTTTCTCCAGCATCTGTGACTGGCTCTTCTGGGATAACGTACCAAGCCTAAATTTCTGGATTGGTTCATTAGTCATTATTATTGCCGTCAGTTTGCTTGCTAGAATGCGGGCGAAATAGAGAAATCCGACCAATATATAAAGTATAATTATTTTCAATAACATCACTTTTAGGTATAATCAAACCACTTTAATTATTGAGGACACAACATGAAAAAATTATTCAAAACCACTTTAGCTTCTGCATTATTAATGGTATCTGCATTTGCTAGTGCAGTGACGGTTAAAGATGCCAAAGGTGAATTTACCCTTGATAAAACCCCAAGCCGTGTTGTGGCGTTGGAATATTCTTTTGTGGATGCCTTAGCCCAAGTCGGTGTAAGCCCTGTAGGTGTGGCTGACGATAACAAAGTCGATCGTATTCTGCCGCAAGTACGCGAAAAAATTGCTGCATGGCAATCCGTTGGCACGCGTTCTCAGCCAAGCCTTGAAGTGATTGCTTCTCTCAAACCCGATTTAATTATTGCCGATCCATCTCGTCATACTGCAGTATTTGAAGAATTGAAAAAAATTGCGCCAACGGTGATGTTCGATTCTCGTCATGAAAGCTATCAAGAAAATCTTGAAACAGCACAAAAAATTGGTGATTTAGTGGGTAAAAGCGCTGAAATGAAAGCGAAGATCAATGAACATAATGATTACATTGCCAACATTGCAAAAAATCTAGGTGTACAAGGCAAAAAAGCCTCATTTGGTACTTCCCGAGAAGATAAATTTAATATCCAAAATGACAATGGCTATGTGGGTAGTTTCTTAACGACATTAGGTTTTGCCCCAACCAAACTCAATAGCGATCAGGCTTTCGTGGAAATCAACCTTGAACAATTAGTAATGGAAAAACCGGAATACTTGTTCATCGCCCATTACCGTGATGAAAGTATTGCGCGCAAATGGGAAGCCGAGCCACTTTGGAAAGCCATTCCTGCCGTAAAAGCAAATCATGTTTACAGCGTTGACTCCGACATGTGGGCGCGTGGCCGCGGCTTAGAAGCGAGCAAAATTATGGCAAAACAAATTGAAGGTTTCGTGAAACAAAAATAATGATGAAGTCCACTTTCCGTTGGGGACTTCCCCTTATCATTCTGGCTTTCCTATTATGGGGAAGCCTGTTTTTGTATTATCCCATCGAAATTCGACCGCTTGCAGCGTTACAAGCGTTCCTCCCCGATGGCGATGAAATTGCCAAAATTACGGTAACCGATTTACGCCTACCTCGAGCATTAGTTGGCATGATTTTAGGTGCCAATCTTGCGGTGGCGGGGGCGTTGTTACAAACCATTACGCGCAATCCACTAGCCTCGCCTACGCTACTCAGCGTGAACTCGGGAGCCAGTCTTGCCATGGTGACCGCCAGTGCGTTTAGCCCCTTGATTCTTTCTGGTTATAGTATTGCTTTAGTGGCTAGCATCGGCGGCGGTCTGAGTTGGTTTGTGGTAATGCTGATCAGCAATGGTTGGAAAGACAACAGTGGAGATCGTAGCCGAGTGATTTTAGCGGGATTGCCGTATCACTACTGTGTGCAGCGCTCACAAAATTAGTGCTCATTATCGCTGAAGATCATGCCTTCGGTATTATGAGTTGGCTAGCGGGTGGCATTGCACATGCCCGTTGGAATGAATTATTGACGTTATTTCCATTCTTTATTTTGACCGCACTTTTCTGTCTGCTTTTTGCTAGCCGTTTAAATTTACTCAATTTAAGTGATGAATCCGCGCGTTCACTAGGCATCAATCTCTTTCGTTTACGCTGGTACGCTAATATCATGGCGTTATTGATTGTGGGTTCTAGTGTGAGTGTTGCCGGCCCCGTAGCCTTTATTGGCTTACTCGTGCCCCATCTTGCCCGCTATTGGATTGGTTATGACTTGCGAAAATCGCTCCCCATGGCGATGTTACTCGGCGCAATTTTAATGCTGGCTGCAGATACCATTGCCCGCGCGGTCAACTTCCCTAGCGAAGTGCCTGCCGGTGCGGTGCTTGCCTTAATCGGTGCCCCAGTCTTTGTATTATTTGCCAGAGGAAGACACTAATGCGAGCTTCTCATGTATCTTTTCGCGCTATCGGCTTTTATGTCGTCACGCTTAGTCTAATGGTACTGCTCTTTGGGTTGAGTATTCGCCTTGGCACTTATACGCTTTCCTTTGAGGAAATTTGGGCGGCCTTTCAGCCTGATGATAAAAACTATTTTACCTTGATGGAATATCGCCTACCCCGTGCGGTATTAGCGATTTTATTAGGCGGCGCCTTAGCGATTTCTGGTGTGCTCGTACAAAGCGTGGTGCGTAATCCACTTGCCTCTCCCGATATTTTAGGGATTAACAATGCAGCGGGGTTAATTGCTGTTTCGGTATTGATGTTCTTGCCAAACTTAGCATTTTACTGGATGCCGATTTTTGCCTTTTTAGGCGGTGTGCTCTCTTTTGTTATTTTATGGATCGTATGCGGCTTTAACTTCCGCCCTATCAAAATGGCAATCATTGGAGTTGCACTTTCCGCATTGTGGGCAGCCATTAGTCATTATCTGATGCTTACCAATCCGGTCGAGATCAACACGGCTATGTTATGGCTCACAGGAAGCCTGTGGGGCGCAGCTGGTCTTATTTGAATGTGGTATTGCCATGGTTAGTAGTATTACTGCCCTTGCCATTTATTTTCTGTCGCGATCTAGATACCCTTGGTTTAGGTGAAAACAAAGCCTCCACCTTGGGCGTAACCGTAAATAAAGTGCAAATTAGCGTTTTAGTGTTAGCGGTAGCCCTTTCCACTACAGCTGTGGCAATTTGTGGTCCAATTGCCTTTTTAGGCTTAGTTGCTCCGCATCTTGCTCGTCGTTTAGTCGGTGGCAGACATCGCACCCTATTACCGGCGGCCTTGATTATTGGCGCCCTCTTATTACAACTTTCGGATATTTTGGCGCGGGTGATTGACCCACCAACTGAACTCCCCGCGGGCATTCTGACTGCAATTATCGGTGCGCCATATTTCTTCTACTTATTGATGAGAACTAAATAATGAGCATTGAAATCAATAATTTATCTTTAGGTTATCAAGATAAACTCGTGGTTAAAAATCTGTCGCTAAAATTCCCGAAAAATAAAGTGATTGCATTAATCGGCCCAAATGGTTGCTGTAAGTCCACCACATTAAAAGCGGTGGCTCGCTTGCTCAAACCGAAGCAAGGCTCAATCACTCATAAAGGTCAGGATATTTGGCAAAAAAGCCCTAAAGAATATGCCCAAGAATTGGCTTTTCTCCCGCAGCAACACTTGGTACCTGAAGGGATTAAAGTGCGGGAATTGATCGCCTACGGGCGTTCGCCTTACTTAAATCTCTGGGGCAAACTCAGCCAAAAAGATGAAGAATTGGTTAATTGGGCGATGGCGCAAACACAAACAGCCGAACTCGCCGAACAGTTGGTTTCTGATTTATCTGGTGGTCAGCAACAACGGGTATTTTTAGCCATGACACTTGCGCAAGATGCCGAATTAGTGCTACTCGATGAGCCGACTACTTATCTGGATTTAAACCGCCAAGCGGAACTCATGGGCATGATGCGACAAATGCAACAAAACGGTAAAACCGTGATTACTGTATTGCATGATCTCAACCAAGCCTGCCGCTATTGCGATCACTTAATCGTCATGAAAAAAGGTGCAGTAATGGCACAAGGTACGCCCGATGAAGTGATGACCGAAGAGTTACTTAAGGATGTGTTTGATTTAGATGTCATCATTCATCGTGATCCTATCAGCAATACACCGATGTTTATTTTGAAATAACTTTCAATCACTTCCCTAAATATAAAGCTTTATTGTAGGGTAGTAACAATATTGGTCTCTTCTCACCATATCAGAAAATATCATTCACATAAAAAATTAAATATAAAAAACCGCACTTTGATTTAAAAACCAAAGTGCGGTTATTTTTAGAAATGTTTAATTAGATAACTATATTCTCTAATTAAGCTTTTGGACCTGCTGCGATAAGCGCTTTACCTTCTGCGTTAGTCGCATATTTTTCGAAGTTTTTCACGAAACGTCCTGCAAGGTCTTTCGCTTTCGCTTCCCATTGTGCTTTATCCGCATAAGTATCACGTGGGTCTAAGATCGCAGAATCTACACCAGGTAATGCTTTTGGAATCGCTAAATTAAAGATTGGTAACTCGCCCATTTCTGCTTTTTCAATAGAACCATCTAAGATTGCATCGATAATACCACGAGTATCTTTGATTGAGATACGTTTACCTGTACCATTCCAACCTGTATTAACTAAATATGCTTCTGCACCGGCAGCTTGCATACGTTTAACTAACACTTGAGCATATTGTGTTGGGTGGAGAGTTAAGAACGCCGCACCAAAACATGCTGAGAAGGTTGGAGTTGGTTCAGTAATACCACGCTCTGTACCAGCTAATTTAGCGGTAAAACCCGATAAGAAGTAGTATTTGGTTTGCTCTGGTGTCAATTTAGACACTGGCGGTAATACACCGAATGCATCCGCAGTTAAGAAAATGACTTTCGTTGCATGCCCTGCACGAGACACCGGTTTAACAATATTATCAATGTGATAAATTGGATAAGACACACGAGTATTTTCAGTTTTAGAACCGTCATCAAAATCAACTGAACCGTCAGCACGAACAACGACGTTTTCTAATAATGCATCACGGCGGATCGCACGGTAGATATCTGGTTCATTTTCTTCAGAAAGATGGATAGTTTTCGCATAGCAACCACCTTCAAAGTTGAAGATACCTACATCATCCCAACCGTGCTCATCGTCACCAATTAATTGACGTTTCGGATCAGTAGACAGCGTAGTTTTACCTGTACCTGATAAACCGAAGAAGATTGCTACATCACCGTCTTTACCTACGTTAGCAGAACAGTGCATTGCACCTACACCTTTAAGTGGTAGGAAGTAGTTCATCATGGAGAACATACCTTTCTTCATTTCACCACCGTACCAAGTACCACCAATTAATTGAATGCGTTCAGTTAAATTGAATGCGACAAAGTTTTCAGAGTTCAAACCTTGCTCTTTCCAATTTGGGTTGGTACATTTAGAACCATTCATGACTACGAAATCTGGTTTAAAGGTTTTTAGTTGTTCTTCTGTCGGACGAATGAACATATTTTTCACAAAGTGTGCTTGCCATGCTACTTCAGTTACAATACGTACCGCGATGCGGTCTTGTTCACTTGCGCCGCAGAAACCATCAACCACGAATAAACGTTTGCCAGAAAGTTGTTTAGTCACAAGACCTTTCAAGCTTGACCAAGTTTCTTGAGTCATTGGCTTGTTATCGTTTTTAGCGACATCAGATGTCCACCATACGGTATCTTTTGTAGTGTCATCTAAAACGATATACTTATCTTTCGGTGAACGACCAGTAAAGATCCCAGTATCTACTGCCACCGCACCAGTTGTGGTAAGTGTACCTTTTTCAAAACCTTCTAAACCTAGTTTCGTTTCTTCTTCAAAAAGTTGTTCATAACTTGGGTTATAAACCACTTCTTGTACGTTACGAATGCCAACGGCTTCAAGTTCTTTAATTACGTTTTTAACATCAGTCATAGTTCACCTCTTAGTTAAAGTTTAAAAATTTTTCCTGTAGACATTGTAGGTGAATTACCAGAAAAAAAATGTTAACTAGATCAAATTTTTGAACATTCATTGAAAATTTCTACCTATTTTTAGGGTGTCTTGGGAGCCAACAAGATGAAGTGTGGTTGATTTCACCTTTACTTTTACTATATAGTGATAACCATTCTCACATTAAGACCGGATAACCATGTTCTCATTTCTGCGTTTACCCTTTTTATTTTTCCTGCTGATGTTTATGCAAAGCGCACAAGCAGAACCCAACTTTAAGATTCCTCCTATTCAAGAAAGCATGAAAAAAATGTATCAAATTCAAGAAAAAGATTTTACTTTTGAAGGTAAGCATTATCGTTTGTTTATTGCTGTGCCACCAAAAACATCGCAAAAACTGACCGCACTTTATACGCTAGATGGTAACGCTCAATTTCCAATAGCAATGAATGCTGTCAATCCTAACAAACCGCTCCCCCTTATTGTCGGCATCGGTTATGTATCTGATAAAGCTTACGCTATTGAGGAACGAATGAGAGATTACACGTTTCCAGTAGAAGGCACTGAATTTGCCAAAGGAGGGAAAGCCGCTGATTTTCTACGCTTTATTCAGCAAGACGTGAAACCTTACATTGAACAGCATTTCAATATCAATAAGGAAAAACAATATTTCTTTGGCCATTCTTTTGGTGGATTATTTGGATTGTACGTGCTCTTCCATCAACCGGATTTATTTCAACATTACACGTTAGCAAGCCCTTCTCTTTGGTGGGGGAATGGCTCATTTCTACCTCAAAATGAACCATGGATTAGCCAAAAACCATCACATATTCTGATTACATTAGGCTATTATGAAGAGCATCCTGAAGAGGATCCGAATATGACTGAAGAACAATTACAACGTATTAATCAACGGAAACAAATGCGAACAATCAATGTGCATCAATTAGCGGAAATATTGGAAAAACAAGGTAATTCCGTAGAGTTTATTTCCATTCCCAATAAAAATCATGGTGGCTCGATTCCAGATGCCATCACACATTGCTTGGAACAAGTTCAACAATAAAAGCGCATAAAAAAATCCCCGTTATCATAAACGGGGGATTTTTCTTATTGGGCTTGTTTGAGTTTATCAATCGCTTCTTTATTGAAGAAGTAATGCGTGCCACAACATTCACACTGCATATCAATGCTACCTTTATGCTCGTCTAAAATTTCATCAATTTCAGCTTCTGGAATCAGTAATAATGCTGCTCCTGAACGCTCTGGTGAGCAACCACAGAAGAAAGAAACAGTTTGCGGTTCAAAAACTTCCACTGCTTCTTCATGATATAAACGATAAAGCAATTCTTCTGCGGGTAATCCAAATAACTCCTCATCTTTTACGGTTGCCGCCAACGTAGTTAAATGCTCAAAATCCTCTGGCGTACCTTGCCCATCGGGTATGATTTGCAACAACATCCCTGCAGCAACTGGTTTGCCTTCATATTCACCTGTGCGAATAATAAGTTGGGTTTGTAATTGTTCTGAACGAACAAAATAGTCTTCTAAACATTCCGTAATCGTTGGTTTATCTAAACCGATAACGCCTTGATAACGTTCACCTTCAGTTGGAGCAATCGTAATCACTAATACGCCTTTGCCGATCATATCATGAAGGCTCATACCATCTTGAATATCACCTTGTACACGCGCTAATGCACGGATCTGTTGTTGGTCATTACCATTTACTAAAGCTAATTTTAATGGGCCATCACCTTGAATTTGAACAGTAATATTACCGTTAAATTTTAATGTTGCGGTCAACAAATTAGTCGCTACCATCATCTCACCTAATAAGTTTTGTACTGCTTTTGGATAATGATGGGTATTCAAGGTATCACTAAAAGTTTGGTTTAATCGCACCCATTCACCACGCACTGCACGGTTTTGAAAAAGGTAACGGTAAAGTTTGTCATTATCTTGAGTATAATTCATTATTTGTTCCTATTTATTCTTTGAATGAAAAGTGCAGTCAATTTTGCGCATAAATTATAAGTGGTTTATCTGATTTTTCGTCTCTAGTGTTGAAATCAATATTCAAAAAACAGCATTTTTGTTACCGCACTTTTAGCCTGTGCAGTATTATGGGGATGAAAATCAAAATTACAAGCAAAAAGAAAAGCGGATAGCTTTCACTATCCGCTCGTTTTATAAGACTAAACTGATAAATTACCAGTATGCACGTAAACCGATAACAGTTTTGAAGTCACGGCTACGATCTTTTGTATCATTTTCGTATTTAGTACGAGTTGCTTGCCATTCTAAGAATGGTTTCACTTTTAAAGAACCTTGTTTAAATACATAGTACTCGGTACCCATTAAGAATTGGCGATCTGTTGATTTTGAATATGCAGAACCTACAGGTAAAGTTTTCTCAGTTTTGTAAGAATACATTGCATATACATTCCAGTCTTCATTTAAACCTTGGCGAATTACTGCAGTCACTTCATTATTTTTTACTTTGTTACCTGCACCATCTTTATTTTTAGTATCTTTGTGAGCAAGGTCTAAACCATAAGTAGTGTGAACAAAGTTATATGCTAAACCTAAAGCATAAGCATTGCTGTAGTATTCCGTTTTGTTAGCATTTTCAGAGATTTCACGAGTGAAACCTGCTGCGACAGTTACATTTTGGATACTATCAATTTCATGATCAAAGATAAGACCTGTACCCAAGTGTTTTTACGGTTATTTTTTAAATCCACGTTTTTGATGTTACGTTTGCTTGAACCGCCGTAGTACGCACCAAATTTCACTTTATTTGAACCATAGTCACCATTATAAACATATTGTGTTACACGACGAGCTGAAGTCTCTAATAAACCATCAGTCAAGCTATAAGTATTTGCTAAATCACTTTGTGTTACTTCATCAGTGATAGTTACCATGTTACCGTAAGTTAACTCACCGAATTGTTTGTGGCCAAAACCAGCATAAAGTTGGCGAGTATAAACATGGTCAAAATCATGTTGTGAAGGCGCATCACCACGCATACGCCATTCCGCACGACCTAAAGCGTAGAAATCCCCACCTAAGCTTTGTTTTAATTTAAAGCCAAAACGTGAACCATCGTTATCAACTGCATGGTTGATGTGCTCTTTAGTTACATCACCGTTTACATAGTTAGTTTTGTTAGAGGTACTTTCCCATTTAACACGTAAAGAACCATAGAAATCAACATCCGTACCAGTTTGGTCAACATGGAAGTTATAAGCTTGTGCAGAACCTGCTGCTAATGCCGCTACAGATAAAGCAAGAAGTGTTTTTTTCATAACGCTTTCCTTATGATTTAATGAAGTTAATAAAAAATTGAACTTTTTGCAGTTTATACACTACAACCTAAATGGTCAACCTTAAATTATTCCAACTATCAGAAAATAGGCAATATTTTGACTAAAATCAATCCAGATAAATATATTTTTGATTATTTTATCGCCTATTTAATTAATAAATTTAGCATTGAAAACACTTGATCTGACTTAATATTTTCCATTGAACTTGCCGATAAGTAATGCTGATTTTTACCATAACAGCCAATCAATTTAGGATCAGTTGCACCATAAAGCGTAATATTAGATTTATCCAAGGCGGCAGTTAAATGCGCCAAGCCTGTATCCACAGACACAACGGCTTTTGCATTTGCAAGCTGTTTTGCAAGCTCAGTTAAAGTTAACTTAGGCAACACGATCACATTAGAATGAACTTGAGCCAAACGCTCTGCTCGCGCTTTTTCCTGTTCATTCCCCCAAGGCAAGCGAATTTCGTAATCAGAAAGTGCGGTAATTTTTTCAATCAATTTTTGCCACTCTAATTCTTCCCAATGCTTATCTGCCCGAGTTGTAGAATGAATGAATACCACATAGTTTTGTGCTGAAGTTTGATGAAGAAAATGGCGAGCAATACCATAATCGCCCTGAACTTGAGGTAATTCATAACCTAAACTTTGAGCAAAAAGCTGACGAATTCGTTCCACCGCATGCTGTTGATAGGGAATAGCATATTTTTTATCGTAGAAAAAAGATGCTAACGGCTCTCGAATACTTTGACGATCATAGCCATGTTTGACGCCATTGGCTAAGCGTGTCGCAAAAAAAGCACTTTTAAAGAGCCCTTGCGCATCAATCACCGCATCATATTGATTGGCTTGTAATAAAGTGCGGTAAGATTTCCATTCGTTTTTTGTTTGAGCTGAAAAAGGCGATTTTCGCCAACGTCTTAAAGCAATTGGAATGATTTGATTCACTGCAGAATGCCAACGTGGAATTTCGGCAAAATTCTCTTCTACCACCCAATCGATAGAGAGATTAGGAATAGCACGCTGCGCATCAGTCAATGCCGGCAAAATATGAATTACATCGCCCATGGAAGAAGTTTTGATTACGCATACTTTCATTTAATTAACCTTCTTCCCCAGTGCATAATTCCGAGACCAGACACAGCTAAAATACCGCCAATTATTAAGGAAAAATCCACTTGTTCATTCAACCATACGGCTGAAAATAAAATCCCTAAAATTGGCACAAGGATAAGATAAGCCGAGGCATTGCCTGCCCCTAAGTGTTTCACACCATCAAAATACCATGCATAAGCCAATACCGTTGCACCAAATGCAAGACCAAGTAAACTAAACCATTGCGATCCATTTAATTGAAATACGGTTGCCCAATCTTCCACACTTTCCGTCCATAATGCTGCCAACGTCAGCATGAAAAAACCAAAAGTAGAAGAAATCGTGGTAGCGGTGAGAGAATCAATTCCGATTAATACTTTACGAGCCAATAAAGTATAACCAACCCAGCAAACTAAAGCACAAAGCAATAACATTTGACCGAATCCAAAATTTTGTAAGAGGTTAGTTGGATTCCCTTTTGTCATGGCTAACAAAGAACCGCTAATGGCAATAATCATCCCTAATACAACCCAGCGATTCCATTTTTCTTTAAATAATAAAATAGCAAAAAACATCGTAAAGACAGGATTAGAGGCAACGACCATCGTTCCTTGCCCAGCTGGAACATATTTCAAACCCCAAATAAAGAAAGTTGAATACCCAAAAATGCCGAGCAAGGCCGTTAACAATAAGCCAACCCATTGATTAGATCGCAGTTGTTTCGCATATTTGAAGCGATTCGCCGCATATAGCCAAATAATGAGTGGAATAATGGCGAAAAAAAAGCGCACGCTTGAAGCAACAAATGTCGGCATAGCTTGGGCAACCACTCGTCCCCAAGGCCAAGAGGCGCCCCATAAAATCACCATTCCAATTAATTGTAAATGTATGCGTAGAGGGTTCATATCATTAACATATCCAGTTACGCCTTTTCTATTTACTTAAAGGCTCTGCTTGGTAAGCTTTTATTTTTTCTCGTAAAGCGGCTTCAAATGCTTCTCGATGAGCATCATCTTGAAAGGCTGAATGAGGAATTAAGAAAAACAAACCTGTATCAACTCGAATCATTAAGTAACCATAATGATTTTCGATATGATGAATATACCGATAATTATATAAAGTTTGACAGAGCGCTATTTCAGAATATAAACCATCTTCTTGAATTCGTATGGTTCTTTTTTCCTTATTCACTTCCTCATATACTTGGCTTCGAAAAGCTTTGCTATTTAAATAAGGTCGTAGCAAAACTGCATAGAAAAAAGAAAACATTGAAATAGCAAACAATATATATCCCGCATAATAGGCTAAAATATTTTCGTAATAATCATAAAGAACTTCAGCCCAATTCCTCATAAAAAATGCAATAAAAAGACTTGGTATCAAGCAAAATAAATATAATAAAAAATCGCCAAGCCTCATCATCTTACAAAATTTATTGTGCTTATAAATATCGCTGCTTATTTTTTTTACTGCCTTAGTATAATTTTTATCTAATACGGGTTGATAGGTAATTTCCATTTTATATTCCCATTTTGTTGTCACTTAAAAGTGCGGTTAATTTTTCCAATACTTTTTCTGGTGTAATATCGATCAAACTTTGATGATATCCTTCTGCGCTGTCGGTGCTTTTACGCACTTTAATCAAATCGCCTTCAATTAAACGGATGATTTCCGCTTTATCTGACAGTGGCGGCGTATACGTTGGGCTGGTTGGGCCATAAAGTGCAACCAACGGACGATCTGTCGCAGCGGCAATATGCATTAAGCCGCTGTCATTGCTCACCACTGCCGTACAGTTAGCGATTAAATCCACAGCTTGATTCAAGTTAGTTTGTCCTGCCAAATTCAAACAGAATGGTTGCAGTTCTGCTGGCAATGCATTACGAATTTGCTCTCCAGCTTCCACATCTTTTGGTGAACCAAATAATTCTACCGCATAGCCTTTTTCAATGAGCATTTCTGCCAATTTAGCATAATGATAATGCGGCCAACGTTTAGCCGGACCAAATTCAGCTCCAGGACAGAACCCGATAATCGGACGTTCGCCTAAAAGTGCGGTCTGTTTTTCAAATGTTTTTAAGGTTTCTACCTGTTGAGTTGGATCAACGGTTAAATAAGGTTTTAGAACAGGAATATCAGCCGCTTTCGGTACCGCATTTTGCTCAAAAGCTAACGCGACATAACGTTGCACCATCATAGGATAATCACGTTTATTATTGCGTAAATCGTTAAGCAAGAAATAACGGCTCTCCCCTTTCCAGCCACGACGCACCGCAATTTTTGCAAAGGCGGGAATGAAGGCGGACTTCAAGGAGTTTGGTAATACGATTGCCATATCATATTGATTACGCAATGCCTTGCCTAAACGATAACGTTCACATAAGGCAAACTTGCCATGTCCGAGCGGCATTTCAATAGCATGAGGCACTTCTGGCATACGGGCTAAAAGCGGTTTACACCAATTGGGTGCCATCACATCAATTTGGCAATGGGGATATTGCAGTTTGAGTTGTTGATACAAACTGTGCGACATCATCATATCGCCGACCCAAGACGGGCCGATAATTAAAATATTCATGCTTGACCTTATAACAAAAGTGCGGCTAAAAATAAGACCAATTTTAACCGCACTTTATTCATTTTCTAGTATTGAACGACATTATTTGTTCAATATTTTTATTTATTTAACCACGCCATGTACTCAGCCACACCTTCCGCGACAGTTTTAAATGGTTTGTCGTAGCCAGTTGCGCGAAGTTTCGTTAAATCTGCTTGCGTATATTCTTGATAGCGAGATTTCAAATGCTCTGGGAATGGAATGGTTTCCACTACGCCTTTACCGTGGAATTTAATCACTGCTTTTGCCACTTCAGCGAAAGATTCAGCATTACCAGTACCACAGTTGAAGATACCTGAAATGCCATTTTGCCAGCACCAAATGTTCACTTGTGCCACATCACCTACATAAACGAAATCACGGCGGAAGTGTTCACTGCCTGCAAATAATTTTGGATTTTCGCCTTTCAGAATTTGGTTATTTAAGTGGAATGCGACGCTTGCCATTGAACCTTTGTGGCCTTCACGTGGACCATACACGTTGAAATAACGGAAACCACATACCGGTGATTGTGCTTCAGGTAAAATCGCACGCACATATTGGTCGAATAAGAATTTAGAATAACCGTACACATTCAATGGACCTTCAAATTCACGCTCTTCACGGAATTCAGTTTTATCGCCATAAGTCGCTGCACTTGATGCATATAAGAACGGAATTTGACGATCTAAGCAGTAATGCAATAACTCTTTTGAATATTCGTAGTTATTATGCATGATGTATTTGCCGTCCCATTCAGTGGTCGCAGAGCAAGCGCCTTCATGGAATACTGCATCGATATCACCTAAATCATCACCTGCAATAATTGACACAATGAAGTCTTCTTTATCACAGTAATCTGCGATATCAAGATCCACTAGGTTAATGAATTTTGTCCCGTCTTTTAAGTTATCCACCACTAAAATATCTTTACGTCCCATATCGTTTAATGCTTTAACGATATTACTGCCGATAAAACCGGCGCCACCTGTTACGATAATCATAATTCTGTCCTCTTTAAAATAAGTCTGTGTATTGTAATAGATTTTGTACCGCTTAGCCAAAAAACTCTGTGAAAAACAACCGCACTTTTAAGCCCCAATAACTTGTCCAGCCTGTTGTGGCCAAATCCATTTTTCCTTTATTTAAAATAATAATGGTCGGTGTCACATTCACCTGCCATTGATCGGCAATCTTGCCTTGAGGATCATTCACCGTTGTAAACTGATAGTGATACGTTTGTAAATAATCCGCCACGTCCTTATTTGACCCTGAACGCAGTGCGATAGAGACTACCGGATAGCCTTCTTCTGAAAGTGAATTAATCGCTGGAGAAGTATAACGACAATAACCACACCAACTTCCCCAGAAATAAATGATCGTCGGCTTAGCTTGATCTAATTGGGGTAAAAAGAAAGCATTCCCCTGTAAATCATAAAGTGCCGTCTCATTGATTTCAGATGGAATATTGGGTTTACGAATAAAATCGAGAATACTGCTTACGATAATCAATGTTAGCAGGAGCGAAATCACATTTTTTAATAAGGTTTTAAGTTTCACAATCGAATTTCATGATCTAGGATAAACGGATTGTAATCGATCAGAAAAGTGCGGTCAAAATTACAGATATTTTGCTATGATAACCACATCATTTAATAAGGAGAAAAAATATGGATAGTAAACAATTAGCACAATATATTGATCACACTGCCCTTACTGCTGAAAAAACAGAACAGGATATTCTTAAACTCTGCGATGAAGCCATTCAATACGGCTTTTATTCAGTCTGCATTAATTCAGGTTATATTCCTTTAGCCAAAGAAAAACTCGCTGGCTCAGATGTAAAAATTTGTACGGTAGTCGGTTTTCCACTCGGTGCCAACTTATCCTCAGTTAAAGCGTTTGAAACCCAAGAAGCCATTAAAGCGGGCGCGGGTGAAATTGATATGGTAATTAATGTCGGCTTGATAAAATCAAATAAATGGGATGCCGTAAAAGACGATATTCAAGCTGTATTAACGGCTTGTCATGGTGTGCCGCTTAAAGTGATTTTGGAAACATGCTTACTCACCAAAGAAGAAATCGTAAAAGCCTGTGAAATCTGTAAAGCGTTGGGTGTGGCATTCGTTAAAACCTCAACGGGTTTCAATAAAGGCGGGGCAACCGTAGAAGATGTGGCATTAATGAAGAAAACGGTAGGCAACATTGGCGTAAAAGCCTCTGGCGGTATTCGTGATACTCAAACCGCACTAGCGATGATTGAAGCAGGAGCTACTCGAATTGGCGCAAGCGCAGGCATTGCGATTGTAACGGGTGTTTCTGGTAATGTCTCAAGCAATTACTAATCGATAATAAAAAAGGAGATTGAAGTGTATGCTTCAATCTCCTTTTTAATCATCAAAGACTCAATTAAGCTTTAATTTGTCCTTTCAAGAAATCTAACAACTGATCTTTTGCAATCATTTGTTTTTCACCAGTACGGCGATTTTTGTATTCGATTTCGCCATTTGCGAGATTTTTCTCACCAATCACCACCATGTGTGGCACGCCGATAAGTTCCATATCTGCAAACATCACACCTGGGCGTTCTTTACGATCATCAAAGATCACTTCTACACCTTGCGCTTGTAAAGTGCGGTACAATTCTTCAGCATATTCTTGAACACTTTCAGATTTATGCATATTCATTGGCACGATGGCTACGGTGAATGGCGCAATTTCATCTGTTGGCCATACAATACCGCGATCATCAAAATGTTGTTCAATCGCCGCAGCCACCACACGTGTTACACCAATACCGTAACATCCCATGGTTACGACCATTGGACGACCATCTTCACCTTGAACGGTTGCATTCATCGCTTCTGAGTATTTTTTACCTAATTGGAAGATATGGCCCACTTCGATACCACGTTTAATCAATAAGGTACCTTTACCATCTGGGCTTGGGTCACCTTCAACCACGTTACGAATATCCGCCACTTTTGGTAACGCCACATCACGTTCCCAGTTGATATTGAAGTAATGTTTACCATCAATGTTTGCACCCGCGCTGAAATCAGACACTAATGCCACTGAACGGTCAATAATCACTGGAATATTGAGATTAACAGGACCTAATGAACCCACACCTGCACCAATTTTTGCTTTGATGGCAGCTTCATCCGCAAACTCAAATGGCGAAGCCACTTCCGGTAATTTTTCCGCTTTGATTTCGTTTAATTCATGGTCACCACGAATGACTAATGCCACTAACGGTTGATCTTCGCTTGCACCTTTTACAATCAAGGTTTTAACCGTTTTCTCAATTGGCAAATTGAATTGTTCCACCAACTCTGCAATTGTTTTGGCATTTGGCGTATCAACTAATTCCATCGCTTTCGTTGGTGCGGCGCGCTCACCAATTGCCACCGCTTCCGCTAATTCAATGTTTGCAGCGTAATCAGATTCCGTAGAGAAAATCACATCATCTTCACCGCTGTTTGCTAGCACTTGGAATTCATGTGATGCACTACCACCGATAGAACCGGTATCCGCTTGTACGGCACGGAAATCTAAACCTAAGCGATTGAAAATATTGCTATAAGTCTGGTACATCACATCATAAGTTTGTTGTAAGCTCGCATGATCCGCATGGAAAGAATATGCATCTTTCATGATAAATTCACGTGAACGCATGACACCGAAACGAGGACGCACTTCATCACGGAATTTGGTTTGAATTTGGTATAAATTGATTGGAAGTTGTTTGTATGATGACACTTCGCGACGAACTAAATCCGTAATCACTTCTTCGTGTGTTGGACCTAATACAAAGTTACGGTTTCCGCGATCCTCAAAACGAAGTAATTCTGGACCATATTGTTCCCAACGACCTGACTCTTCCCATAATTCTGCTGGTTGCACGACTGGCATTTTGATTTCAAGTGCGCCGCTTTTATCCATTTCTTCACGAATGATTTTTTCTACTTTACGGAGCACACGCCAGCCTGTTGGCATCCAGTTATAAAGACCTGAAGCAAGAGGGCGAATCATCCCCGCACGAAGCATTAATTGATGGCTTACAATAGCCGCTTCAGCTGGGGTTTCTTTTAATGTTGAGAATAAATATTGACTTGTACGCATTGAATTAACCTTAGATTCTAAGCATTGAGAAAAAATTGGTGAGAGTATAACAAAAAGTGCGGTCATTTTTAACCGCACTTTTTTCTGAGAAAGATTATCTTCTCGGTAAGTATCTAACTGGATCAACAGATTTACCTTTATAACGGATCTCGAAATGAAGTTTCACAGCATTGGTTCCTGTGCTACCCATTTTCGCAATCTCTTGGCCTGCTTTCACTTCTTGTTGATCGCTCACAAGGATCTTGTCGTTGTGTGCGTAAGCACTTAAGAAATCATCGTTGTGTTTGATGATGATTAAGTTACCATAGCCACGTAATGCGTTACCCGCATACACAACACGACCATTCGCTGCCGCTTTAATCGCTTGTCCGCGAGAACCACTAATATCAACCCCTTTATTACCACCATCAGAGTTAGAGAAACCTTGGAGCACGTTGCCTTGTGTTGGCCATTGCCATGCCACATTCGATGCAACTGGAGCCACAACGTTCGCATTAATCGGTGTATCGTTCGTAGTAGTTTCCACTTGCGTTGTCGTTGTCACCGGTGTGCTCGGTGTCTTGTTGGTAAACGCTGGTGTTGATGCACCACCTGTTGCAACACCTGATTTAATTGGACCAATTACCGTACCATCAGAACCAATTTGCGTACCGTTCGCACCTGGTGTATAAGTCACTTCTGGTTCAGCTGGGGCTGCCGGTGCAGCTGGTGCCGTCGTTTTCACGGGTACAGTCGTAGTAACCGTTTTAGTTGAACAATTTGAAATTTTTAACGTTTGGCCTACACTTAAGCTATAAGGCTCTTTCATATTGTTCATGCTTGCCAAATCTTTCACGTCCATACCCGTCAAGTAAGCGATTAAGAACATGGTATCGCCTTTGTTTACTTTATAGGTATTTCCTTTGTATGAACCTTTTTGAATTTGGCTGTAATCCGGTGCATTGGTATTTGGATTACGCGGCACGTTGATTGAGCCAGAGCTAGCGCAATCAGAAACCGTTTTCGTTACTGTTTTAGTTTGTGGTTGAACCGGTGCAGGAGCAGGCGTTGGTTTAGGCTGTGCTGCAGCAGGTTGTTGAACCGGTTGATAAGTCGGTTGAAAACTTGGTTGTGGTGTTTGAGTTCCCGTTGGCACGCTATTGCCCATGGTATTTGGCATCGTATTTTGTTGGATTTCTGGCTGCCATGTACCGCTCGAATTATTATCAACAGGCTGCATTACCCCTGGAGAAAGTGTGCCATCTACATTTTCAATTGGCGCAGGGCTATTTGAACTACAAGCCGTTAAAATAGCGATACTCACAGGGAGCAATAAAAACGATTTTTTCATTTATTCTTCCTTTAACATTAAATTTATTTCATTTGATTTGGCATCGAATTCTTTTCAATTTCCGGCATAAAGCTACCACCGGCAACCGCTCCCGTTCCTTCTACGGGTTGCATAATACCATTAGGTAATACATCGGGATCTTGTTTTTGTGGTTCTCCTGTACAAGCTGAGATCAGCAATGCACTCGAGATAATTAAGAGTAATTTATTCATAAAAAAGGTCATCCTGTTATTTTAAAATAAGATAAGCAATCACAGCCAGAGCAACCACACTCCAACCAATGATTTCAATAGATTTACGTAATTTCGTTGCGAATTTCTCTCCGCCCCATGCGGCAAGTTTTGCCACTAAAATAAAACGAGCAAAACGCGATACAAATGCGGTAATCACAAATGGGATAAATGCCATTTGCATCACACCTGCACAAATCGTGAAAACTTTATAAGGAATTGGACTAAAACCAGCAACAAAAACTACTAAAATGCCCCATTCTTTAAACCACGCCATGGCCTGTTCCCAAGCAGCTTGGTAGCCCCATTGTTGAATATAACCTTGAACCCAATCAAAGGCATAGTAACCAATAGCATAACCAATCATTCCACCGACAACCGAAGCAATCGTAGTATAAAGTGCAAAACGAAATGCACTTTTCGGTTTTGACATTGACATCGGAATCAACATCACATCGGGTGGAATTGGAAAGAAAATGGCCTCAATAAAACTTACAAAGGATAACCAAAACACGGCAAAGCGATGTTTTGACCATTGCATTGTTTTATCATACATCGCACCAAAAATATTCATTCACTTATCCTTTATTGCTTCAATGGGGAAAATTCGTTTCAAAATGGCACATTATTCACTTTCCAGCCAATCTTGTAAAGCAGCAATTGACTGATGAGCAGTAAGATCGGCTTGAATTGGCGTAATGGCAACATACCCATTTTTTACCGCATGGAAATCTGTACCTTCACCATCATATTCTGGCAAGCCTGATGGACCAATCCAATAGATATTTTCGCCACGAGGATCTTCTTGTTTAATCACTTCAGCCGCAGATGTGCGATAGCCTAAATGACACACCTTAATACCTTTAAGTTCTTCATAAGGCAAATCTGGTACATTGATATTAATCACTTCACGTTTATTCAATAATTGAGGATGTAATTTAGGGATCAAATCACACACCACGTGAGCGGCTGTTTCATAATGCTGACGACCATCTAAAGAGACAGCAATGGCTGGCAATCCTAAATGACGACCTTCCAATGCAGCGGCCAAAGTACCGGAATAAATCGTATCATCCCCCATATTACAACCCGCATTAATGCCTGATACAACAAGATCCACTTGTCCAGATAAAAAACCGTTTAATGCCAAATGCACACAATCAGCCGGTGTACCATTCACGCAATAATCACCACTGTCTAAATGACGCGGGCGAAGTGGCTCAACAAGCGTTAATGAGCTTGATGCTGCGCTGCGATTACGATCGGGCGCTACAATCACCACATCGGCAATTTTTCGTAATTCTTTTGCTAAAACTTGAATCCCTTCGGCGTGAAAACCATCATCATTGCTGACTAAAATTCGCATTATTCTTCTTCCTTCATATTCACTAACTCTCGCACCAATGCAGTAGCATAACTCCCTGCCGGCAAATAAAACGAGAGTTTCAATCCTTCTTCAACAAACGTCCAATGGAAATCTTTTGCTTTCATCAATAAAGGGCGTCGAGCGGCTTTCATTCTTTCTTGTTTCATTAATTCTTGGAAAACTTGATGTTCTAAAACCACTTGATTTTCAACCACACTTGCGGATAAATTTTCTTCTCCAATTAAAGGCGCGGTCAGCAAAATATCTTGCTCGTTTAAACGTTGCTGTAAAACCGCTAAATCTTCATTTTCATCGGCCTTAAACCAACTGTGCGATCCGTTTAATTGCACAATATCGTCTCTTAGAACCTGATCTGCCACATTTTGTTCAATTCGTTCTGCTACAACTAAATTAAAAATTTCGCTACGAGCCGCCGAAAGGTAAAAACTGCGTTTTTTACGATCTTTAACCTTAATCTCCCCTTTCGCCCAACGAATCGCTTGAGTCAGATTATGACCATCACGCCCAAAACGCTGTTCGGTGAAATAGTTAGGGAAACCATATTTCGCCACAAAATTTAAACGTTCATTTAACTCATCACTTTCTTTTGCTCCGCGCAATAAAATCTCGAAAGCATTTCCTTGAAGACTACCCGTGCGGATTTTACGATTGTGGCGAGTCACTTCTAAAATCTCGACACCTTCCAATTGAAATTGACTAAAATCAGGCGTTTCTTTCCCTGGCATTTGCAAACAAAACCATTGTTCTGTAATGCCATGACGATCTTTCAAACCAGCATAACCCATATTTCGATCAGAAATACCTGCAAACTTGGCAAGTTTTTCACCCACAAACAACGTATTACAATCTGTTTTACGGATTTTTACCGCCACAAATTCGCCTTCGCCAGACATTTCATAGCCAAGATCTTCTTTCACAATAAAATCAGCAAATTCTTGCTTTAAAAGTGCGGTTGTTTTTGGCGGTGTTTTTAAGGTGAAATAAGGGAGATGTTTGACCATTTTTTTCGTTCTAAAATAAGAAAGCCCAACTTTTTTCGCTGCAATAAATAGCGTGATCAGCTGGGCATGTTAAGCACAATTTATTCGCGCAGAATTTTAACCTTTCCGCCCCTTCAAGGCAAACTGAAATGAGAATAAATTTTTAGCGACATTTTCATCTTTATCCCCTACAATGACCGCACTTTTTCTGACAAAAGGAATGCCTTATGACGAACTTTAACGAACTTCAAGAAGAAACCCGTGAAATCATTACGGACTTATTAAATGATGGCAGCGATCCGGATGCCCTTTATATTATCGAACATCACATCGCTCATTATGATTTTGATACCTTAGAAAAAATTGCCGTGGATGCTTTCAAAGCGGGCTATGAAGTGTCAGAAGCAGAAGAATTCGAAGATGAAAATGGCAAGGTCATTTTCTGTTTTGACATCATCAGTGAAGTAGAATTAAAGCCCGAAATTATCGATGCACAACAAAAAGAAATTTTACCATTAGTGGAAAAATACAAAGGCATTTATGATGGCTGGGGCACGTATTTTGAAGATCCAAATGCCGAGGACGATGAATACGGCGATGACGGCGAATTTTTTGACGATGAAGATGTCGAAGACGACAACGAACGTTTACATTAATAATAACAAAGGGCGTGTTAAATCGCCCTTAATTTTTATCTTACCCAAATAGGAATGAAACAATGAAACTCAAAGCGCTTTCTTTAGCATTATTTGCCTTACCTATCACTTCTTTTGCAATAGAACCCGTATCTCATCAGCCAACGGATGTCAGCTTTAGTGTTGAAGCAGAAAAAGAAGTAGAACGTGATTTATTACAAGTCTCCCTTTTTTACCAAGCGGAAGGCAATGATTTATCCGCACTCAATAAAACCATGGCAGAAAAAATGAATAAAGCCATTGAGTTAGCAAAAGCACAAAGTGCGGTTGAAATTAAGGACAATTCTCGTAATACCTGGATTCGCTATGATAATAAAGGCAAACAACAAGGCTGGATTGCGCGTGCAGAATTAACCTTAGAAAGTAAAGATTCTCAAGCATTATCAACCTTAGTGCATGAATTAGATGGCGTATTAGCCATTGATCGCGTAAGCGCGTCTGTTTCACGTGAGAAATTAAATAGCTTAGAAAAAGAATTAACCAAAGAAGCTTTAGCGAAAGTTAAAGATAAAGCCCTATTAATTCAAGAATCTTTGCAGATGAAAGGTTATCACACACAAAGCCTTGAGGTGTCTTCTGCCAATGATTCAGCGAATGATTTCCGCCCTTATGCTGCAGGGGCAATAATGGCAAAAAGTTTCTCTTACTCGGATGAAAAAGATGAAACTTACACTCAAAGTGGCAAAGAGAAAATTAAAGTCAGTGTGAATGCGCGAATTGCATTGCTTAAAGAATAATTTTCTATACAATGAACGACGATTTTTTAATAAGGAAAACAATATGAAAGTAGCAAAAAATACGGTTGTGAGTATCGCTTACCAAGTACGTACTCAAGACGGTGTATTAGTTGATGAAGCACCAACAAATCAACCATTAGAATATTTACAAGGCCACAATAACTTAATCATTGGTCTTGAAAATGCCTTAGAAGGTAAAGAAGTTGGCGACAAATTTGAAGTACGTGTTCAACCTGAAGAAGGCTACGGCGAATACAATGAAAACATGGTTCAACGTGTACCAAAAGAGGTATTCCAAGGCGTTGATGAAGTGGTTGTTGGTATGCGTTTCTTAGCAGATACAGACATCGGCCCAGTTCCTGTTGTGATCACTGAAGTGGATGGCGATGAAGTAGTGGTTGATGGTAACCATATGTTAGCGGGTCAAGAATTACACTTCACTGTTGAAGTTGTTGGCACTCGTGAAGCAACATTAGAAGAAATTGCTCACGGTCACGTACATGGTGCACACGATCATCACCACCATCACGATGACGAAGATGGTCACAGTTGTGGTTGCGGCGGTCACGGTCACCATCACCATCACCATGATCACGATCATGAACACGGCGGTTGCTGTGGCAGTGGTCATAAACACGATCATGATCACGGACACGGTCATGGCGGCTGTGGTTGCGGCGGTCACTAATCTTAATCTAGAGATAAAACTAGAGACAAAAAAAGTGTGGTTAAAAATAACCGCACTTTTTCTTTATCTAAACTTTCATTACAGAATGAATCGACTTAAATCTTCATTTTCAATCACTTCGCCTAATGCCTCAATCACATAGGCCGCATCGATATTCACGGTTTGTCCGTTCATATCGCTCGCATCAAATGAAATTTTATCCATTAAACGTTCCATAACGGTATGTAAACGTCTTGCTCCGATATTCTCTGTTTTCTCATTCACACGGAAAGCTGCTTCAGCAATTTTCTTAATCGCATCTTGTGTAAACTCAATACTCACGCCTTCTGTTGCCATAAGCGCTTTATATTGCTCTGTTAAAGACGCATTTGGCTCAGTTAAAATACGCTCAAAATCTTCTGCCGTTAATGCTGATAATTCAACACGAATCGGCAAACGACCTTGCAACTCTGGATTAAATCCGATGGACGCGCCACTTGGAATGCACCCGATGCAATAAAGAGAATATGATCGGTTTTCACCATCCCGTGTTTGGTATTAACCGTTGAACCTTCCACCAATGGTAATAAGTCACGTTGCACACCTTCACGAGAAACATCCGCACCACTGTATTCGCCTTTTTTACAGATCTTGTCAATCTCATCAATAAACACAATACCGTTTTGCTCAACGGCATCAATGGCTTTTTGTTTCAATTCTTCTGGATTAATCAATTTGGCCGCTTCATCGTCAATTAAGGTTTTTAATGCATCCTTAATTTTCATTTTGCGTTTTTTGGTTTTATCCGAACCCAGGCTTTGGAACATGGATTGCAACTGATTGGTCATTTCTTCCATACCTGGAGGTGCCATGATTTCCACACCCATTGAAACGCCCGCCGACACATCAATTTCGATTTCTTTATCGTCTAATTGACCTTCTCGTAATTTTTTACGGAACGCTTGGCGAGTGCTGCTGTTGGTGTCGTGGTTTTCCACTTCACCCCATTGATTTTTTGGTGGTGGTAGTAATGCATCTAAAATACGATCTTCAGCCGCATCTTCTGCTTTCGCACGATTTTTCGCAATTTCTTGTTGGCGAACCAATTTCATCGCACTGTCCGTTAAATCACGAATAATGGAGTCCACTTCTTTCCCCACATAGCCCACTTCGGTGAACTTGGTCGCTTCCACTTTAATGAATGGTGCATTAGCTAATTTTGCAAGACGACGCGCAATCTCGGTTTTCCCCACACCCGTTGGACCAATCATTAAAATATTTTTAGGGGTCACTTCATGGCGAAGTGGCTCTTGCAACTGCATTCTTCTCCAACGGTTACGTAATGCGATCGCAACCGCTCTTTTCGCCTCTTTTTGGCCGATAATATGTTGATCTAATTCGGAAACAATTTCACGCGGGTCATTTCAGACATAATTTTTCCTTATTTATTCGGTAATTCTTCGATAGTGAAATTCGTATTGGTAAACACGCAAATATCACCAGCAATTTTTAAAGACTTCTCAACAATTTCACGTGCTGATAAATCGGTATTTTCCACCAATGCACGAGCGGCCGACAACGCATAATTACCGCCTGAACCAATCGCTAAAATCTGATCGGCTTCCGGTTGCACCACATCACCAATACCGGTAATGATTAAACTTTCTTTTTCATCCGCCACAATCAGCATCGCTTCTAACTTGCGTAACGCACGATCGGTTCGCCAATCTTTGGCTAATTCCACCGCGGCTTTTAACAAATTCCCTTGATGCATTTCTAATTTACGCTCAAATAATTCAAATAAAGTGAACGCATCAGCTGTGCCGCCTGCGAAACCGGCTAGAACTTTGCCATTATATAAACGGCGTACTTTGCGGGCATTCCCCTTCATCACTGTATTGCCTAGTGAAACCTGTCCATCGCCCCCAACAACTACTTGGCCATTACGACGTACGCTTACAATTGTTGTCATTCTTTTTATCCTTCTTTTAAGAAAAGTTACTCGTTATATGGCGATCGATTCCACCAAATTCAAGGGGAAATTTTTCTTTGATGTTTTATTAAACAACCATCTCAAAAAAATGTGACAAAGATCACTTTTCTAAATGGCAAACGATTGCTATTATTTCACATCTTTATTTTAAAGGAATATGATTTGTTACAAGTAAAACAAACTACTTAATGAGGAAAACATGAAAAATTTACTTAAACTTTCTGCCATTGCAATTTTAGCGGCAAGCGCAGTCTCTACTTTTGCATCAAACAAAGAACCTTACACTGAACAAGGTACGAATGCTCGTGAAATGACAGAGCAAAAACCGATTCACTGGATCTCTGTTGAGCAGTTGAAAAAAGAATTGGAAGGTAAAGCCCCCATTAATGTGAGCTTCGACATTGACGATACTGTACTTTTCAGTAGCCCTTGTTTCTATCACGGCCAAGAAAAATACTCTCCAGGTAAAAATGATTACTTAAAAAATCAAGATTTCTGGAATGAAGTGAATGCAGGTTGTGACCAATATTCCATTCCAAAACAAATTGCGGTGGATTTAATTAACATGCACCAAGCACGTGGTGACCAAATTTATTTTATTACCGGTCGTACAGCGGGCGATAAAGATGGTGTGACACCAGTGCTACAAAAAGCCTTTAATATTAAAGACATGCACCCTGTAGAATTCATGGGCGGTCGCAAACTTCCAACTAAATATAACAAAACACCAGGTATTATTGAGCACAAAGTGAGTATTCACTATGGTGACAGCGATGACGATATCCTCGCAGCAAAAGAAGCGGGTATTCGTGGTATTCGTTTAATGCGTGCTGCTAACTCCACTTATCAACCAATGCCAACCCTTGGTGGCTACGGTGAAGAAGTATTGATTAACTCAAACTACTAATCTTCCTAAAAAGTGCGGTTATTTTGATCTGACCCCAAAAAGTTAGACTGTTATTTAAAGGATTGTTTTCGATATTGTATCGGACTCAGTCCTTTTAATTTTAGTTGAATCCTTCGATGATTATAGTAATCCAAATAATCTCTGACAGCATCAACTATCTCTTCTTTTGTTTTAAATTCCCGACCATAAAAACATTCCGTTTTTAATCGCCCAAAGAAACTTTCCATCGCGGCATTGTCCAAGCAATTCCCTTTTCTCGACATACTTTGAATAATGCCATATTCAGCCAAGATTCGACGATAAGCTACCATTTGATATTGCCATCCCTGGTCTGAATGCAAAATGACACCACAAGCTTTATTTAATCCTTTGACGGCTTGCATTAACATGTCCTCTACTTGCGCCCAGTTTAGGGAATAGCTGAGATTATAGGAGACTACCTCATTGTTAAATAAGTCTAAAATTGGAGATAAATAGACTTTACTCCCATCTTTCGCCTTAAACTCTGTGATATCAGTTACCCATTTTTGTTTAGGAGCCGTTGCACTAAAATCGCGTTCAAGATAATTCGGTGCAATCCCCCCTATCGTGCCTCGATAGGTCGTAAATTTCTTGCTTTTTCTTGACCGCACTTGAAGCCCAAGTGTCTGCATTAAGCGTTGGACTTTTTTATGATTTACGTCTGGTAAACAGGCATGAACACGTCGGTAGCCATAATCAGGATGATTGGCTTTGATGCGTTTAATGGCCTTTTTCAACAACTCATCCTTATCCGGTTTAATCTGAAGTTTCGCAAAAAACGTACTACGCGCTAACTGTGCAAAGCCTAAAAGCCATTTTAACGGATAGCATGTTCTTAACCTTTGGATAATTTCCGTTGCTCGGCTTCGTCCTGAAGTCTGAGCCTTCTCAACTCCTTTAGGTAGGCCACCTCCGCTTCAAGCTGTAAAATTCTCAGGCGTAAACGGTCTTCTTCAGTTTTGGGTGGCGGTGGCATTCTGGCATATTTGGGTTTCATTGGCGGTCGTCCTGATGGTTTACGGGGAATCAGTCCTTTTATGCCACTTTTTTCAAACCGTTTCAACCATGTCCCGACTAGGGTGTTGGAGGGAATATTGTAAAAACGCGCGGCTTCTCTAATACTCATTTTCTCATTCAAAATAGGTTGAATAACCTGTAATTTAAATTCGATTGTGTAGTGTTTACCCATAAAAAAATCTGCACCTCAATTGTTGGTTTGTTGAGTCCAACTTTTGGGGTGCAGATCATTTTGACCGCACTTTATACTTACATTTTAGTTCTTATCTAAGTCTAAATTTGCTTTATATTCGATTCGATCCTTATCTTTCAACTCAATAGACACATCAAGCTCTTGATCGCCTCGCTCAAATTTTAAGTCTGCATCGTCATGCTTAATTTCAGATTCAGTAACGTGGAATCCTTTACGTTTTGCATGACTAATCACTTGTTTTGCCAGTCTAGGTACACTGGTATCTTTCGCATTTAAACGAAACTCAGCTTCAAATTCCCCATTACCTTGGCGATCAGTTTTGCTCACTTTAGCACCATGCGGACGATAAATTTCGCTTGGAATTGAAGCGGCAAATGTCCTAGTTGAAAATAAGGCTAATACCAATACCAATGAAGAAAGAATAACTTTCGCTTTTAATTTCATGTAAATTACCTTTTAAAATCACATTCATTTTGAATGCAAGCCTTTGAACATTTAATTTAAAAAAAGTTTCTGGGAATATGATAAAATTTTTCTGTTTCCAGGAGCCTATTTATGTCAGAACTCACGTCTAATCAATATTTAATCATCATTGCCATGCTGTTTTTTATCAGTATTGTGATGCTTTTTCTATTAAGCCGCAGCAAACGAGATACGCAAGAATTACAACAAGATCTCAATAAAACCATCGGCGATTACAATCAATTAGCTGAGCGTTTTGATTCCTTAAGTGTGGTCAAAAATCAATTAGAACAACAAGCCGTGAAAGCACAAACCCATGCGGAAGGCTTACAAACTCGTCTTAATGAACGTGATGAAAAAATCCAATATTTAGAAAAAGAATTGGATGAAGAACAGCTACGACACGATCAAATTGGCGGGCAAATTACGGCATTAAAAGAACGCTTTGGAATAGCATCTGCACAAGCTGAAAGCTTGCAAGGTCAATTACAACAAGCTCAGGAAAATCTACTTAGAAAAGAGCAAGAGCAGCAAAGAACACAGGAAAAATTGACCGCACTTTCACAAGAATTAACAGAGCTCAAAACCACCCTTTCCGAAAAAGAAAAGCATTTTGCCGAACAGCAACAGCATATTGAGCAATCCAAACAACAGCTTGGTATAGAATTCCAAAATCTGGCCAACCGCATTTTGGAAGAAAAAAGCCAATCCTTTAATCAAACCAATCAAACGGCATTGGAAACCTTGTTGAAGCCTTTCCGAGAACAAATCGAAGGCTTTCAAAAACGGGTCAATGAAATCCATTCGGAATCGGTGAAAGGTAATGCGGGCTTAGAAGCGGAAATTAAAAAAGTATTGGAAATCGGCTTAAATATGTCGCAAGAGGCCAATAATTTAACTTCTGCGCTAAAAGGGGAAAAGAAAACCTTAGGCAACTGGGGAGAAGTGCAACTTGAACGCGCACTTCAACTTGCTGGACTCATTGAAAACGTGCATTACAGTGCACAGGCCCATTTTAAAGATGAACAAGGCGGTCGAAACTATCCTGATTTTGTGCTCAATTTACCTGATGAGAAAAATATTATTATTGATAGCAAAATGTCATTGAATGCTTACGAAAGTGCGGTCAATTCTGAGGATGAATTTGAACGTGAGCGTTTACTAAGGGAGCATATTAAAGCCCTGAAAAATCACATTGATGACTTGCACAGCAAGGATTACAGCAATTTGATTGGCATGCGCAGTCCTAATTTTGTCTTGATGTTCATTGCAGTGGAACCCGCTTATATTGAAGCCTTAAAATTAGATCCAAATCTATTTAATTATGGCTACGAGAAAAATGTGATTATGGTTTCGCACACGACCCTCATGCCAATTTTACGCACAGTGGCGAATTTATGGCGTATCGAACGTGGCAACGTCGAAGCGAAAGAAATCGCAGAAAAAGCAGGTGAAATTTACAACCAGATTTGCTTGGTGGCAGAACGTTTAAACAAACTGGGGAACACCCTTTCCACTGTGAGCAATCAATACAACAGCACCGTTACCGCCCTTGTGGGACAACAAGGTTTAGTGGGAAAAGTGGAACGCTTTAAAGACTTGTCAGCGAAAGCTAACAAGAGCATGCCAAACGTTGAATTACTCAATAATGACGTGGACTTAACGCGCCTATCCCTTATCACTACCGAGAACGGGGTAAAATAAAGCATACCTGTTGAATTTTTCTTCAAAAGCGGCTATTTTCTTGCCACTTTTTTATTTAAATTTTTTATTTGTGGGGAATTTTATGGCGACAGAACAAAAAGAAATCACGGATCCATGTGCAAAATATAACGAACAAACCAGTTTTCTAAGCAAAACAATTTTTGCGAGTCGTTGGCTACAAGTGCCTATTTATTTAGGTTTAATTGTCGTGCAAGGCATCTATGCCTACAAGTTTATGAAAAACTTGTGGTATCTCATCACCAATGTTAATGAAATGGATTCTGACACTATCATGCTCACCGTACTCAATCTCATTGACGTGGTGATGATTGCGAACTTATTAGTGATGGTGACATTAGGCGGTTATGAGATTTTCGTCTCAAAACTACGCACGAAAAATCATCCGGATCAACCTGAATGGATGAGCCATGTGAATGCGACCGTGCTGAAAGTTAAACTTTCTATGTCAATTATCAGCATTTCGTCTATTCACTTATTGCAAACCTTTGTTAATGCCTCAAAAATTTCTGAAAAAACGATTATGTGGGAAGTGATTATTCATTTTTCTTTCTTGATTTCAGCGATTGCAATGGCTTATACCGACAAAATCCTCTACAGTACAAGCCACAAAAACCATTAATACACAAAGTGCGGTCAAATTGATCTGACCCCAAAAAGTTAGACTGTTATTTAAAGGATTGTTTTCGATATTGTATCGGACTCAGTCCTTTTAATTTTAGTTGAATCCTTCGATGATTATAGTAATCCAAATAATCTCTGACAGCATCAACTATCTCTTCTTTTGTTTTAAATTCCCGACCATAAAAACATTCCGTTTTTAATCGCCCAAAGAAACTTTCCATCGCGGCATTGTCCAAGCAATTCCCTTTTCTCGACATACTTTGAATAATGCCATATTCAGCCAAGATTCGACGATAAGCTACCATTTGATATTGCCATCCCTGGTCTGAATGCAAAATGACACCACAAGCTTTATTTAATCCTTTGACGGCTTGCATTAACATGTCCTCTACTTGCGCCCAGTTTGGGGAATAGCTGAGATTATAGGAGACTATCTCATTGTTAAATAAGTCTAAAATTGGAGATAAATAGACTTTACTCCCATCTTTCGCCTTAAACTCGGTGATATCAGTTACCCATTTTTGTTTCGGGGCCGTTGCGCTAAAATCGCGTTCAAGATGATTCGGTGCAATCACCCCTATCGTGCCTCGATAGGTCGTAAATTTCTTGCTTTTTCTTGACCGCACTTGAAGCCCAAGTGTCTGCATTAAACGTTGAACTTTTTTATGATTCACGCCTGGTAAACAGGCATGAACACGTCGGTAGCCATAATCAGGATGATTGGCTTTGATGCGTTTAATGGCCTTTTTCAGCTGCTCATCCTTATCCAGTTTAATCTGGAGTTTCGCAAAAAACGTACTACGCGCTAACTGTGCAAAGCCTAAAAGCCATTTTAACGGATAGCGGGTTCTTAACCTTTGGATAATTTCCGTTGCTCGGCTTCGTCCTGAAGTCTGAGCCTTCTCAACTCCTTTAGGTAGGCCACCTCCGCTTCAAGCTGTAAAATTCTCAGGCGTAAACGGTCTTCTTCAGTTTTGGGTGGCGGTGGCATTCTGGCATATTTGGGTTTCATTGGCGGTCGTCCTGATGGTTTACGGGGAATCAGTCCTTTTATGCCACTTTTTTCAAACCGTTTCAACCATGTCCCGACTAGGGTGTTGGAGGGAATATTGTAAAAACGCGCGGCTTCTCTAATACTCATTTTCTCATTCAAAATAGGTTGAATAACCTGTAATTTAAATTCGATTGTGTAGTGTTTACCCATAAAAAAATCTGCACCTCAATTGTTGGTTTGTTGAGTCCAACTTTTGGGGTGCAGATCATTTTGACCGCACTTTTGTTTTCTAGAACTCATCTTGGTGTTTAAATTTCAATAAATCTCGACGTTCTTTTTTGTTTGGACGACGATCAGGATGTGGCATCGAAAGTGCATTATTTTTTCTTGCCCATGCCATTTCTTCGCGTTTTTTCACACTCTGTGCCGTTTCTTGGTAAAGCAATTGTGCTTCAGGGGCGCCACGACGTTGGTCACTTAAGGCAATCACTTCAATTTCTTTTTCATCGTTGCCTTGACGTAGCTTAATCATGGCACCGATTTCTACATTTTTACTCACTTTTGCTCGTTGTCCGTTGTAATGGACTTTGCCCCCTTCAATCATCGCTTTCGCAATGCTACGGGTTTTATAAAAACGCGCCGCCCAAAGCCATTTATCTAATCGTACTTCGTTATTTTCAGACATAACTCTTCCTATTTCTCTCACTTTGCGTATGATGAGCCAATAACAAGATAATAGGGCTAATATCATGAAAAAACAACTTCCACACATTCTCTCCCTTTCCACCGTGGCAAAATCCCGCTTGTTTGAAATTCAAACTGTCGATCTCAAATTCTCTAATGGCATTGACCGCACTTACGAACGTTTTCGCCCTTTTAATCGCGATTCCGTCATGGTGATTGCGATTGATGGAGAGGATCTTCTCCTGGTTCGCGAATATGCTGTTGGAACGGAACAATATGAACTAGGTTTTGTAAAAGGTGGGATGGATACAGGAGAAACACCCGAACAAAGTGCGAATCGCGAATTACAGGAAGAAATTGGCTTTGGGGCAAAAAAATGGACGTTTTTACGTACGATGAAGATCAATCCACAAATCATGGGTCATAAAATGCACGTTTTACTAGGTGAAGATCTATACCCAAATCAACTGGAAGGGGATGAGCCCGAACCACTAGAAATCGTGCGTTACCCTTTATCTCAACTTGATGCCCTGTTGATAAGTGATGAATTTAATGAGGCAAGAAACTTAACCGCACTTTATACCTTACGAGATTATTTAAAAAAACGTAAATAAATCGAAGAAATTTAGATAAATTCTAATCACAAGCGATTAACTTTAAATAAAACTTGAATAATTATTCTTTTTTTGAGAATGTATAGTCATTTTTTTCAAAAATAAATAGGAAAATTTATGTATCATGATAATTTAAAAGAATTGACCTTCCGAGGAATGTTCCTTGGGGCGTTAATTACAGTGATCTTCACTGCATCTAACGTTTATTTGGGTCTTAAAGTGGGGATGACATTCGCTTCCTCTATTCCAGCTGCCGTAATCTCTATGGCAATTTTAAAATTCTTTAAGGATTCCAGCATCTTAGAAAATAACATGGTGCAAACCCAAGCTTCATCAGCAGGGACCTTATCCTCTGTTATTTTCGTTCTTCCAGGCCTGTTAATGATGGGTTACTGGCAAGAATTCCCATTCTGGCAAACCGTGCTTATCTGTGCCTCTGGCGGTACGTTGGGCGTACTCTTCACTATTCCATTACGTCGTGCGATGGTGGTAAACAGCGACTTACCTTACCCTGAAGGTGTGGCTGCAGCTGAAATCTTAAAAGCAGGCAATAACGACGAAAGCGACAGCGGTGTAAAAGATATCGCTTATGGCGGTATTTTTGCGGGAACTGTTGCGTTCTTAACGAATGCATTACGTGTGATGTCTGACAGCGCAAGTGCATGGTTCTCTAACGGCAAAGCCGTTTTCCAATTACCGATGGGTTTCTCTCTTGCATTAGTCGGTGCGGGTTACTTAATCGGTATCGTGGGCGGTCTTGCGATGTTATTCGGTACATTCCTCGCTTGGGGTGTGGCTGTGCCTTATTTCACCGCAACGGGTGATATGCCAACCGATGCCTCTATTGTTAGTTATGCCATGGCTGAATGGAAAACGAAAGTTCGCTTTATCGGTGTAGGTACTATCGGTATCGCAGCAATTTGGACATTATTAATCCTTTTCAAACCAATGATTGAAGGGATGGTTCATTCATTCCGTATGTTAAAAGGCTCACAAACTGAATCAGAACATCGTATTGATATCGACTTATCGCCAAAAACCATTATTTATATTTTATTGGCGACTGTCGTGTTAATCGTGATTTCCTTATATCACTTCGTTGCAGCCGCACCAATTTCTGCTGAACTTGCCGTGTTATTAGTCGTGGTTTGTACTCTACTTGCGGTGTTAATTGGCTTCTTCGTCGCAGCGGCATCGGGTTATATGGCGGGATTAGTTGGTTCATCTTCCAGCCCAATTTCAGGTATCGGGATTATTTCCGTTATCGTAATTTCACTTGTTTTAGTGACCATTGGTAAAAGCAGTGGCTTATTTGAAACGGCAGACGGTCAAAAATTCTTAACCGCATTGACCTTGTTTACCGCATCTATCGTATTAACCACAGCTACTATTTCAAACGATAACTTACAAGACTTAAAAACTGGTCTTTTAGTTGAAGCAACACCTTGGAGACAACAGGTTGCGTTAATCATTGGTTGTTTCGTTGGTGCATTAGTGATTGCGCCGGTATTAGAAATTTTATACCACGCTTATGGTTTCACGGGTGCATTACCACGTCCAGATATGGATCCAACACAAGCACTTTCCGCACCACAAGCAACGATTATGACCACCATTTCAAAAGGTATTTTCACCAACCAATTAGAATGGACTTACATTTTAAGTGGTGTTGGCTTGGGTCTGGTATTAATCATTATTGATGCGCTTATGCGTAAAACGACTAACAGCCGCTTCGCGCTACCAGTATTAGCGGTTGGTATTGGTATTTACCTTCCACCATCAATCAATATGCCGGTTGTGGTCGGTGCGGTGATGGCATGGCTTCTCACTCGCAATATTAAGAGCTATGCAAAACGCACTAACGATACAGAAGTGGAGAAAAAAGCAGAACGTTTCGGTACACTTTTCGCGGCAGGTTTAATTGTCGGTGAAAGCTTAATGGGCGTTATCCTAGCCTTCATTATCGCGGCATCTGTAACATCTGGCGGATCTGAAGCACCATTAGCCTTAGCGTTAGAAAACTGGGATAATATGGGCGAATTACTCGGTCTTGCCGTGTTTATCTTCGGTGTCTTTATTTTCGTTTCTCGTGTATTGCGTGCGAAGAAATCAAAATAATGGATGAAAATAGGCTGTCTTCGGATAGCCTATTTTTCTAGGAGCTTAAGGTGTCAAATCAATCCCCTTATTTGAAAGTGATTATTATCTTCCCACTAGTTACGCAGCTGATAGGCAGTGTTATTGCTTGTGTCGTTTTCGACCTAGACGGCTACAGAGAAGGTTATTTCGACTCTGCGTTATTTGGCTTCTTTTTGACATTTTGGCCTCTCACTGTTCCGGCGATAATCAATGCTTACTTTGCCAAATGCCGAGGTTATCTAAACCATCATTGGAAGAAAATTCTCCTTTTTTCATTTATCATTATTTTTTGTTATTGGAGTATCGGCAATGTCGTGATCACACCAAATACGAAATACCTCACTGACCGTATATCCTTCATCTTAGGCGGCTCTGCTATCATGGCAATCTATACGACAATTTTCCTCTCCTTGTTATTACCTAAATCAAAGTAGAGAATAAATATGCAATTATCTCAATCTCTTCTCGATCAAGTCCGTACGCTTGCCAATGAAGCGGGAAAACATTTGGCCCGTTTTTACCAACAGAATGTGGCAATACAAACCAAATCGGATAACACACCTGTTACAGAGGCAGATTTATTTGTCAGCCAGTTTTTAATTGAAAAACTAACCGCACTTTTCTCCGATGTTCCTGTTCTTTCAGAGGAAAACTGCAATATCCCCTTTGAACAACGCCAAACTTGGCAAACTTATTGGCTAATCGATCCCCTTGATGGCACGCAGCAATTTATTGATCGCACGGATCAATTTTCGGTGTTGATTACACTCGTGCGAAACCATCAACCAGTACTGGGTGTTATCCATTTCCCTATTTTGAATATTACCTATTACGCCATGAAAGACTTTGGAGCATTCAAACAAAGTGAAAAAAAGATAACACGCTTACAGCCACGAAAAATCGATCTCACCAAACCGTTAAAAATCGCCGTAGGCGCCACCACCTCACAAGAAAAAGTGCGGTCAATTTTAGCGAAGAATTTGGCATGCGAATTTACGGTGGTCGGTTCGAGTAGCTTAAAAAGCGGTTTAGTCGCTGAAGGGGCGGTTGATTGCTATATTCGCCTCGGCAAAACCGGCGAATGGGACACTGCAGGCGCTGAAATCTTATTAGCTGAAATCAATGGGGGAATTTTCGATCCACACTTTCAGCCACTCACCTATAACCAGCGTGAAAGTTTAATTAATCCAAACTTTGTGATGGTGTCAGATAATACACAAAATTGGGCATCTGTCTTTCAATTTAATTGATTGGTTCGATTGGTAAAGTGCAGTAATATATTGCATTATTTAAAAACACTACTCGGAACAATAAGGAATAATATGCAAACGAATAATAACTGTATCGTGATTTTTGGTGCTTCCGGTGATTTAACTCACCGTAAACTCATTCCAGCTCTTTATAATCTCTACAAAATCGGGCGTTTGAGTGAAAACTTTTCCGTTCTAGGTGTTGCACGTTCTGAGTTGAACGATGAAACTTTCCGCGAAAAAATGCGTGAGGCTTTAATCCATAATGAAGAAACAACACCAGAAACCTTAGATGCTTTCTGCTCTCATCTTTATTACCAAGCGGTGAATACTTCTGATGCGCAAGATTACGATAAACTTGTTCCACGCTTAGATAATCTTCATGATAAATATAAAACTTCTGGTAACACGCTTTACTATATGTCCACTCCGCCAAGTCTTTATGGCGTAATTCCTGAGTGTTTGGCTGCACATGGTTTAAATACGGAAGAATATGGCTGGAAACGTATTATTGTGGAAAAACCTTTTGGTTATGATGAAAAAACAGCACAAGCACTAGACGTACAAATCCACCGTTTCTTTGAAGAACACCAAATTTATCGTATCGACCATTATTTAGGTAAAGAAACCGTTCAAAACTTGCTCGTATTACGTTTTTCAAATGGTTGGTTTGAACCGCTTTGGAACCGTAATTTCATTGATTATGTAGAAATTACTGGTGCAGAATCTATTGGCGTGGAAGAGCGCGGTGGCTATTATGATGGTTCTGGCGCAATGCGCGATATGTTCCAAAACCATTTATTGCAAGTATTAGCGATGGTGGCAATGGAGCCGCCAGCGATTATTAATGCGAACTCCATGCGTGATGAAGTAGCAAAAGTGATGCATAGTTTGCGTCCATTAACTGCAGAAGATATGGAGCATAATCTCGTTTTAGGTCAATACACTGCAGCTGAAATTAACGGCAAAATGGAAAAGGGCTATCTAGAAGAAAAAGGTGTGCCTGCAGATTCTCGCACTGAAACCTACATCGCATTGCGTTGTGAAATTGAAAACTGGCGTTGGGCTGGTGTGCCATTCTATGTCCGTACGGGTAAACGCTTACCGGCTCGTGTGACTGAAATTGTGATCCATTTTAAAACTACGCCACATCCTGTATTCAGCCAAAATGCACCAGAGAATAAATTGATTATTCGTATTCAACCTGATGAAGCAATTTCAATGCGTTTTGGTTTGAAAAAACCAGGCGCAGGTTTTGAAGCGAAAGAAGTATCAATGGATTTCCGTTATGCAGATTTAGCAGGCGCACAAGTATTAACCGCTTATGAACGCTTATTGTTAGATGCGATGAAAGGCGATGCTACCTTGTTTGCTCGTACTGATGCTGTGCATGCCGCATGGAAATTTGTGCAACCGATTTTAGATTACAAAGCTAATGGTGGTCGTATTCATGAATATGAAGCCGGCACTTGGGGCCCTGTGGCAGCCGATAAATTAATTGCAAAACAAGGCAAAGTTTGGCGTAAACCGACAGGTTTAATGAAGAAAAAAGTTTAATTAATCTAATGTAGGGTGGGCTTTAGCCCACCTCTCTTAATATCGAACATAATAAATTGTGGGCTAAAGCCCACCCTACGGAAAATCGATGAACTATATCAGCTTCCCAACGGCTCAACACGCAGTCGATAAAATTGCACAAGAATTTTTGATTTATAGTCAATTAACTCACCCTGTGCATATTTCTCTTTCTGGTGGTTCAACGCCTAAGTTGTTATTTAAAACCTTAGCCAAATCACCTTATGCTGAACAAATTAACTGGAAAAATCTGCATTTTTGGTGGGGAGATGATCGTATGGTTCCGCCATCTGATCCTGAAAGCAACTATGGCGAAGTACAAAAACTTTTATTCGATCATATTCAAATTCCAGCAGAAAATATCCACCGAATTCGTGGTGAAAATGAACCGCACTTTGAGTTAAAACGCTTCGAAGAAGAATTAAGTGCGGTCATTCCAAACGGTATTTTTGATTGGATTATTTTAGGCATGGGAACTGATGGTCATACCGCTTCTCTCTTCCCACATCAAACCAATTTTGATGATGAAAACCTTGCTGTCATTGCTAAGCACCCTGAAAGCGGCCAAATTCGCATTTCTAAAACAGTCAAACTCATTGAACAAGCCAAACGCATTACCTACTTGGTCACTGGAGAAAGCAAAGCGGATATTTTAAAAGAAATCCAAACTACTCCTGCAGAAAACCTGCCTTACCCTGCAGCAAAAATTAAAGCAAAAAATGGGGTGACGGAATGGTATTTGGATAAGGCAGCGGCGGAGTTGCTATAATAAGTTTAGAATCAAATATCTCAGGCTTGCAAAATGATAGACTACAAAGTGAATGAACCGATTTCAGTTAAACAATTTATTGCACTGCTAAATAAAACAACGCTCGGGGCACGCCGTCCGTTAGAGGATGAAAAACGCGTCGCGGCGATGTTGCACCATGCAGATTTATTAGTTACTGCTTGGGATGGTGAACAATTAGTGGGCATAGCACGTTCCGTGACGGATTTTGCCTATTGCTGTTATTTATCTGATTTAGCGGTTGATGAACAATATCAAAAACAAGGTATTGGATTGCAATTGATTGAACACACTAAACAAGCCTTACATCCACAAGCTAAAATTGTGCTGTTATCAGCTCCACAAGCTGTAGATTATTATCCGCATATTGGATTTACACAGCATATGAGTGCGTGGACGAGGAGTTAATTTATTAGCATTGTACGGACTAAAATAAGATATAGATACATCAGATGCGGAGTTACTTTAATGTTAAATTTAGATAATAAAAAATTTATTGCTGTTGAAAACACCGCAAATGGTGAGGTCAGCAGCCAAACCGAATTTCATTACCATCAGCAAGGTAAAATGATTTGGGCAGAATATGGTGGCGGTGAAATTTTAAAAGGTTTTTTAATTGGAAAATGGATTAACGATACTCAAGTTCAATTTACGTATCAACATTTAAATCAATCACTAGAAAATCGTTTGGGGCGTTGCTGTACAACATTTTCTTTAGAAAAAAGTAAACTCGTCGGTCATGAAAAATGGCAGTGGCTAGACACATTAGAGCAAGGCAGCTCTTTAATTAGAGAAATTTAAAATAAGTTTTGCTATAGAATATCTGAAACAAGCTTCTTATACTTTACAATAAATACTAAATGATAGGTGCATCGGTACCTCACAAACAGGAGAAAACAATGTCAGTAAAAGGCGACATCGGTGTTATCGGCTTAGCCGTAATGGGGCAAAACCTCATTTTAAATATGAACGATCATGGCTTTAAAGTCGTGGCATATAACCGTACCACTTCAAAAGTGGATGAATTTTTACAAGGTGCAGCAAAAGGCACGAATATTATCGGCGCATACTCTTTAGAAGATTTAGCTTCTAAATTAGAAAAACCACGTAAAGTGATGTTAATGGTGCGCGCGGGTGATGTAGTAGATCAATTCATTGAGGCATTATTACCGCACTTAGAAGAAGGCGATATTATTATTGATGGTGGTAACTCAAACTACCCAGATACAAATCGTCGTGTAAAAGCGTTAGCGGAAAAAGGCATTCGCTTTATCGGTTCGGGGGTTTCTGGCGGTGAAGAAGGTGCGCGTCATGGGCCATCTATCATGCCGGGTGGTAATCAAGATGCATGGCAATATGTGAAACCAATCTTCCAAGCAATCTCCGCTAAAACCGAACAAGGCGAACCTTGCTGTGACTGGGTTGGCGGTGAAGGCGCAGGCCACTTTGTGAAAATGGTTCACAATGGTATTGAATATGGCGATATGCAATTAATCTGTGAAGCGTACCAATTCTTAAAAGAAGGTTTAGGCTTAAGCTACGAAGAGATGCAATCGATCTTCGCAGAATGGAAAAAAACTGAGCTTGATAGCTATCTAATCGATATCACCACCGACATTCTTGGTTATAAAGATGCGGATGGTGAGCCATTAGTTGAAAAAATCTTAGATACTGCTGGTCAAAAAGGGACAGGTAAATGGACGGGCATCAACGCATTAGATTTCGGTATTCCTTTAACTTTAATCACTGAATCCGTCTTTGCTCGTTGCGTATCTTCATTTAAAGATCAACGTATTGCAGCAAATCAATTATTCAATAAAACAGTTGTTCCAGTTGAAGGTGACAAAAAAGTTTGGATTGAAGCGGTACGTAAAGCATTATTGGCGTCAAAAATCATTTCTTACGCACAAGGTTTTATGCTGATTCGTGAAGCTTCTGAACAATTTGGTTGGGATATTAACTATGGTGCAACGGCGTTATTATGGCGTGAAGGTTGTATTATCCGTAGCCGTTTCTTAGGTAACATTCGTGATGCATATGAAGCAAATCCAGATTTAATCTTCTTGGGTTCAGATAGTTACTTCAAAGGTATTTTAGAAAACGCATTAAGTGACTGGCGTAAAGTGGTGGCAAAATCTATCGAAGTGGGTATTCCAATGCCTTGTATGGCGTCTGCAATCACTTTCTTAGATGGGTATACTTCAGCACGTTTACCAGCAAACTTATTGCAAGCACAACGTGACTACTTCGGCGCACATACTTATGAGCGTACTGATAAACCACGTGGCGAATTCTTCCATACTAACTGGACAGGTCGTGGCGGTAACACAGCATCTACCACTTATGATGTGTAAGTCTAAAAACGTATGATAAACTCACCGCACTTTATTCACATAAAGTGCGGTTTATTTTTACCTTATTTTGGAGAAACCTATGTTACCTCAACCACGCTTGGATAAAATTTCAGAAATGGAAAATCTTCTCAATGAAGCGGAGAGTTTCTTAGCTGACGCGGAACAATTTCTTGAAAAATGGCAAGCCTTCTTACCAAAAATGAAAACCTTAGAACACTATTATTTTGATGGTGACTGGCGAGAAGATTATCAAGCTTATGAAGACGGTAAGATCCCTGAGGATATGCCTTGTGGTGTATTAAGTGAGGACTTGGTATTTAATGCGAGCGTAGGACACCATGGATTGGCGATTGAATATTTGAAAGTGGTTGCGAAAGTATTAGATCAAGCTAAAGATTAATATTCAATATATTTAATTGTTCAGAAAAACACCGAAAAACGCATATTTTTGAACTTGCATTCATCTCCGTTTGTCTTAGGGATTACTATCATAATGGATAGTTTTATATGTTAAACACGGAGAGATCCTATGAAATTAGTTGGAAAATCACTTGTTATCGCGATGACTGTTATTTCTCTTGCAGCATGTGGAAATATGAGTCGTACTCAAAAAAATACAACAGCTGGCGCAGCTATCGGTGGTGCAGCGGGCTATATGATTGGCGGTAATGCCGCAACTACATTAGGCGGTGCCGCATTAGGTGGCTTAATCGGTAGCCAAGTTCATAAATAGTCAAAAAAATAACCGCACTTAATGAGTGCGGTTGTTTTTTATTGTTTTTCTGCCGCTTTTTCTACACTTGGTTTACGGCGTTTACCAATGTTTTTCGCATCTTTATGACGCAGTTTAGCTTTCTTCTTCACGTCTGCTTTTTTCTTTTTTTCACGCTTTTCTTTAATACGCGCTTTTTGCTTTTTAGACATAGATTTTACTTCCCCATCTTTCGGTGGTTTAGTGCGAGGCTCTAATCCTTCTAAAATACGTGCTTTCAACAGTTCTTCCGTGTAACGCTTAATTTTACCGAGCAATTTGTAATCATGTGCTTCAACAAAAGAAACTGCTGTCCCCTTTTTCCCTGCGCGAGCTGTACGACCAATACGATGTAAATACGTATCTGCACTATAAGGCAAATCGAAGTTCATGACGTGTGTCACATCATCAATATCAATCCCGCGAGCAGCCACATCAGTAGCAACTAACACAGTGACAATCCCAGATTTCAACTTATCAATGGCATTATTACGTTGCGTTTGCGCCATATCGCCTTCTAAATAAGTAGAACGAATGCCACGTTTACGCAAAGTTTCAGAAAGTTCTCGTACATCTTCGCGACGACGCACAAACACAATGCCGCGACTCACATTCTCGGTTTCGATAAAACGTGCAATCAACTTAATTTTATGTTCATTGCTATCAGCGTGATAATACCACTGATTGATTTTCTTACGCTCACGACGACTTGGCTCGGCATCAATTTTGACAGGGTCATTTAATAAACGATCGGCAAAATCAACTAATAGCTCCCCTTCTAATGTCGCTGAGAAAAGGAGCGTTTGTTTACGCCAACGCGTTTCAGCGGCAATTTTCTCCGCATCTTGGCCAAAGCCCATTTGCAACATGCGATCTGCTTCATCAAAAATCAGCATTTCTACTGCACGGCAATCAAAGTTTTCTTCTTTGATGTATTGCAATAAACGACCCGGTGTTGCCACCACGATATCCTGATTTGAATTAAATACTTCCCCATGATTTTGATACGCCACACCGCCGGTAATGGTTGCAATCTTCAAATGCGTGAATTGCGCCAACTCTTCCGCTTGTTCTGCAACCTGCATCGCCAGCTCACGAGTTGGCGTTAAAATTAAAATGCGAGGCGCCCCTGGTTTACGACGTGGATAATCCAATAAATGCTGAATTGCCGGCAATAAGAATGCAGCAGTTTTGCCTGTACCTGTTGGTGCAGAACCGAGCACATCACGTTCTTCCATGGCTGCCGGAATCGCTTCTAATTGGATGGCGGTTGGACGGGTGTAGCCTTTCTTTTCTAAGGCTTTTAATAATTCGGGGAAAGATCGAATTCTTCAAATGGGGATAAATTCATTATTTTGCGTTAATTTGTTAAAATTGGGGCTGATTATACCTGAAAGTGCGGTCATTTTCCGCAAGATTTTATGAGCAGCTTTACCTTTAAACAATTCCATATTAATCAACAACATTGTGCAATGAAAGTCGGCACTGACGGCATTTTACTGGGTGCATGGGCGGATGTGTCTGATTGTCAGCGTATTCTTGATATGGGGACTGGCACAGGCTTGGTTGCATTAATGCTTGCCCAACTAAGTCATGAGCATTGCCAAATTGAAGCCGTTGAACTTGATCCCTTTGCAGCACAACAAGCACAAGAAAACTTCCAGACCTCGCCATGGCATAATCGTCTTCATTTAACACGCCAAGACGTGCAAACTTATTGCCAACAAACAGCGCATCAATTTGATTTAATTGTGGCTAATCCGCCTTATTTTGCACAAGGCGTTGAATGTAAAAATGACGAACGAGCACTTGCCCGTTATGTTCAACAAAGTCATTTAGATTGGTTAAATTGGGCGATGAGTTGTTTATCCGAAAAAGGAAAAATCAGTTTTGTCTTGCCTTATGAGGCGGGGAAAACATTGATAAATTCAACCGCACTTTATTGCATTAAGCAGACTGATGTCATTACAAAAATAGGAAAAGATCCACAACGGATGTTACTCACGTTTAGCCGAGAGCATTTACCACAGGTAAAAGATAGCTTGGTAATTTATGACGAAAACAATCAGTACACAGAGGAATTTATTGCATTGACGAAGGCATTTTATTTAAAAATGTAAGGGCATATTACTATGCCCTTTTTAATTGATGTGATTAGTGATTTTCTGCTTTGACGAGCTTCGTCCAGTTGTAATAACCATATAATGAGTTGAGTAAGTAAGCACTATACATTAAGTACATTGCTGGCTGTTCTGCCCAAAGCAAAATGGAAAGCACATTTAAGACAATCCATAATAACCATTGCTCACGATAACGCAAAATCATCAATAATTGTGCCGCTACGGTGATAATCGTGGTTAAACCATCTAATCCTGTAGAACTCCCGCCTGCCGCTTTTAAGGCTTGCACAAAGCAAAAAGTACCAACCCCAACACTCACGAGTAAAATTGCCCAACCTTTTGGCGTCAAAGCTTTTGCAATTACACTTTCACCGCCATTATCATTTTGCATGTGTTGTTTCCACATAAAATAGCCGATAAATTGTGATGGGATATACACATAGAGCACCGTATTCATTTCACCAAGGAAATTGTTTCCCCAGGCGACATAAAAATAGGTGTAAGCAAAAATAAGCCCAAAGAAATAGTTACTAATTTTACCTTTACTCACCAATACGACACAGAGAATACCTGCAATGCCCGAAATCATGCCTAATGGACTATCCGGTGCAAGAACATAAGCAATAATTTGAGCAGCAAGGAAAATAACTACCCATGCCACTTCAAACAGTTTCCAGCCTGATAAAAATTCTTCTTTAAGTCGTTCTGTCCAATTCATGGAACACTCCTGTTTTATGAAAAAGTACGTCATTTTTGATCTGACCCCAAAAAGTTAGACTGTTATTTAAAGGATTGTTTTCGATATTGTATCGGACTCAGTCCTTTTAATTTTAGTTGAATCCTTCGATGATTATAGTAATCCAAATAATCTCTGACAGCATCAACTATCTCTTCTTTTGTTTTAAATTCCCGACCATAAAAACATTCCGTTTTTAATCGCCCAAAGAAACTTTCCATCGCGGCATTGTCCAAGCAATTCCCTTTTCTCGACATACTTTGAATGATGCCATGTTCAGCCAAGATTTGACGATAAGCTACCATTTGATATTGCCAGCCTTGGTCTGAATGCAAAATGACACCACAAGCTTTATTTAATCCTTTGACGGCTTGCATTAACATGTCCTCTACTTGTGCCCAGTTTGGGGAATAGCTGAGATTATAGGAGACTATCTCATTGTTAAATAAGTCTAAAATTGGAGATAAATAGACTTTACTCCCATCTTTCGCCTTAAACTCTGTGATATCGGTCACCCATTTTTGTTTCGGGGCCGTTGCACTAAAATCGCGTTCAAGATGATTCGGTGCAATCCCCCTATCGTGCCTCGATAGGTCGTAAATTTCTTGCTTTTTCTTGACTGCACTTGAAGCCCAAGTGTCTGCATTAAACGTTGAACTTTTTTATGATTCACGCCTGGCAAGCTGGCATGAACTCGTCGGTAGCCATAATCAGGATGATTGGCTTTGATGCGTTTAATGGCCTTTTTCAACAACTCATCCTTATCCGGTTTAATCTGAAGTTTCGCAAAAAACGTACTACGCGCTAACTGTGCAAAGCCTAAAAGCCATTTTAACGGATAGCATGTTCTTAACCTTTGGATAATTTCCGTTGCTCGGCTTCGTCCTGAAGTCTGAGCCTTCTCAACTCCTTTAGGTAGGCCACCTCCGCTTCAAGCTGTAAAATTCTCAGGCGTAAACGGTCTTCTTCAGTTTTGGGTGGCGGTGGCATTTTTGCATATTTGGGTTTCATCGGCGGTCGTCCTGATGGTTTACGGGGAATAAGTCCTTTTATGCCACTTTTTTCAAACCGTTTCAACCATGTCCCGACTAGGGTGTTGGAAGGAATATTGTAAAAACGCGCAGCTTCTCTAATACTCATTTTCCCATTCAAAATAGGTTGAAGAACCTGTAATTTAAATTCGATTGCGTAGTGTTTACCCATAAAAAAATCTGCACCTCAATTGTTGGTTTGTTGAGTCCAACTTTTGGGGTGCAGATCATTTTACACCGCACTTTTTTAAAGTAAAGCTTAGGTGACATTTAATTTAATTATTGTGAGAAAAATCACACTTTATTTTTCATGCTTTTACTCGCCTGCGCCTTGCTTTCCCTTATAATCAGACTACAATATCGCCCCATTTTAAGAGATTCATTAAGAGGAAGATGATGTCATTTGCAATCGGTCAACGTTGGATTAGTGAAACCGAAAATAACCTCGGATTAGGGATGATTACCGCCTTAGATTTCCGCTCGGTTACCCTTCACTTTCCTGCCACGGATGAAACCCGAATTTACGCGGTGGCGCAAGCGCCATTAACCCGAATTGCATTGAATAAAGGGGAACAACTTCATCACCAAGCAGGTTGGCAGGGTGAAGTCCTTGATATTCAAGAAATGAATGGTCTCTTATTTTATTTAGTCAAAAATGCACAAGGCGAAGATGTTATCGTCAATGAAAAAGAACTTTCTCCGATAATATCTTTTAGCCAAGCGAAAGATCGCCTCTTTTCATCACAGATTGATCGTAGTGAACATTTTGCATTGCGCTATCAAACACTTCTGCATCAACAAGCTCAATTTCAATCGCCTTTGCATGGCTTACGAGGCAATCGAGCGGGATTAATTCCTCATCAACTTCATATTGCGCAAGAGGTAGGAAATCGTATCAATCCTCGCGTGCTCTTAGCGGATGAAGTAGGGTTAGGTAAAACCATTGAAGCGGGCATGATTTTGCAAAACCAGCTTTTTGCTGAAAAAGTACAACGTGTGTTAATTATTGTACCGGAAACCTTGCAACATCAATGGCTTGTCGAAATGCTTCGTCGTTTTAATTTACATTTTTCATTATTTGATGAAGAACGTTGTGAAGATTTTGCCGAACAAGCCATCAATCCATTTAGCACGGAAAGCTTAATTATCTGTGCATTAGATTGGTTGAAAGCACATCCTCATCGCGTACAACAAGCCATTGAAGCTGAATTTGACTGTTTAATTGTCGATGAAGCGCATCATTTGGCTTGGTCTGAAAATGCACCAAGTACCGCTTATTTATTGGTGGAACAATTAGCTAACGCTATTCCGTCTGTTTTATTACTCACTGCAACGCCTGAACAACTAGGTTTGGAAAGCCATTTTGCACGCTTGCGCTTGCTTGATCCTGAGCGTTTTTATGATTACCAAGCCTTCTTAAAAGAACAGGAAAATTATCAACCTGTGGCCGATGCGGTGCAATCACTGCTTTCAGAGAAGCCGCTAAATGCGGTCGAAAAAAATCACATTTCTGATTTACTCAATGAGCGGAATATTGAACCATTATTCAAAGCTTTAGCCTGCCATAATGATGAGGAAAAGCAAGCTGCACGACAAGAGCTTATTCAAAATCTCATCGACAGACATGGCACAAGCCGAATTTTATTTCGCAATACACGCCAAGGGGTGAAAGGTTTCCCGCACCGGGTTTACCATCAAATAACGATTGATGCGGCTGAAGTAGATGAAAAAATTCATTGGTTAATTGATTTTCTAAAATCACACCGAAATGAAAAAATCTTAGTCATTTGTAAAACAGCACAAACGGCAATTCAACTTGAGCAAATTTTACGAGAAAAAGAAGCCATTCGCAGTGCCGTTTTCCATGAAAAAATGTCGATTATTGAACGAGATCGCGCGGCGGCTTATTTTGCCGATACCGATAATGGTGCACAAGTTTTACTGAGTTCTAGCATTGGTTCTGAAGGCAGAAATTTCCAATTTGCTTGTCATCTTGTACTCTTCGATTTACCAGAGAATCCTGATTTACTTGAGCAATGTATTGGCCGTTTAGATCGTATTGGACAAACACGAGATGTAAAAATTTATGTACCTTGCCTCGCAAACTCTACGCAGCAAGATTTAGCACGTTGGTATCATGAAGGTTTAAATGCCTTTGAACAAACGTGTCCTATTGGCATGGCATTGTTTGAACAATATGAAGCTTTATTAAAAGTGCGGTCAGAAAACAAAGAGAATTTTGAGCAACTTATTCTCCAAACGCAAAAACAAGCAAAAGCATTGCGCTTAGCCTTAGAGAAAGGACGCGATCGTTTGTTAGAATTAAATTCTAATGGTGGAGAAAAGGCACAACGACTTGCGGCAGAAATTGCTCAAACAGATAATTCCCCACAATTAGTCGATTTTACACTGAATTTATTTGATATTATTGGTGTAGAACAAGATGATTTAGGTGAAAACAGCATTGTCATCACGCCAACGGGCACCATGCTTGTTCCTAATTTTCCAGGACTAAAAGAAGAAGGTATCACAATAACTTTTGACCGACAACTTGCCCTTGCTCGTGAGGAATTAGAATTTCTTACCTGGGATCATCCAATGATACGTCAAGGCATTGATTTAATCGCTTCTGGTGACATTGGCAAAGCAGCAATGGCATTATTAGTCAATAAACAGCTGCCTGCTGGCACGCTGCTGGTTGAATTGATCTATATGATTGAAAGCCAATCACCAAAAGGTTTGCAACTGAATCGTTTTCTTCCGCCTACACCTGTTCGCTTATTGCTGGATAGCAAAGGAAACGATCTCTCCGGACAAGTTAATTTTGACTCATTGCAAAATAAACTTAAGCCCCTAGGTAAAAACATTTCGAATAAAATGGTCAAAATGGTTCGTTCAAATATTGAGCAATTAATTAAACTAGGCGATCACAAAATAACTGAAATCGCACAAACTCAAATTCGAGAAGCCAGTAAATTAGCAGATCAAACATTGAGCACTGAGCTCAATCGACTTATAGCCTTGAAAGCAGTAAATAAAAATATTCGCCAGGCGGAAATTGATGTATTAGAAAAACAACGCGTGCTTTCTCTGAAAGAGTTAAGTAAAGCAAGTTGGCGATTAGATAGCCTTCGGGTAATAGTGACAAATAAGGAATAATATGGCACTTATTGAATACCATCCCTCTTTAGAACCGTATTTAGATATTATCTATCAAGATAATCATATCTGCGTGGTAAATAAACCAAGCGGTTTACTTTCAGTTCCTGGCAATCAACCTGAATACTACGATAGTGCGATGAGCCGGGTAAAAGAGAAATTTGGATTTTGTGAACCTGCACACCGTTTAGATATGGCCACAAGTGGGATTATTCTATTTGCATTAAGTAAAGCGGCAGATAAAGAGTTGAAACGTCAATTCCGTGAACGTGAGCCAAAGAAATATTATCAAGCTTTAGTATGGGGACACTTAGAACAAGATAGTGGGGAAATTAATCTTCCTATGATTTGTGATTGGGAAAATCGCCCTCGTCAACGCATTGATTTTGTATTTGGCAAAAGAGCGGTCACTTTTTATGAAGTTTTAGAACGGTTACCAACTAACTGTACTCGAGTGAAACTGACACCAATCACAGGACGTTCGCATCAACTTCGTTTACATACGCTTGCGCTTGGACATCCCATTTTAGGGGACAAGTTTTATTCTCACCCACAAGCTAAATCGATGTCACCTCGCTTATGCTTACATGCAGAAGAACTTATGATTGCTCACCCTATTACAGGTGAAAAAATGACATTCAGAGCTGAAGCTGAATTTTAGGAAAACAAGATATAAAAAAGGCTCACATCAGTGAACCTTTTTATTTTATAACAAATTATTATTCCGCTGCTGCTTCTGCAACTTCTGGACGATCAACTAACTCAATGTATGCCATTGGAGCGTTGTCACCTGCACGGAAACCACATTTTAAGATACGGGTGTAACCACCTGCACGTTGAGCAAAACGTGGACCTAATTCATTGAATAATTTCGCAACAGTTTCGATGTTACGAGTACGAGCGAATGCTAAACGACGGTTTGCAACGCTATCTTCTTTTGCTAATGTAATTAACGGTTCAACTACACGACGTAATTCTTTAGCTTTTGGTAAAGTAGTCTTGATGATTTCATGACTAACTAAAGCACTTGCTAAGTTACGGAACATCGCTTGGCGATGGCTGCTATTACGGTTTAGTTGACGACCACTCTTACGATGGCGCATGATCTTATCCTTCTCAGAAAAATCTTAACCTATGACCAAACTAGTCTTCAGCAATACTTGCTGGTGGCCAATTCTCAAGGCGCATACCAAGTGACAAGCCACGTGAAGCGAGAACGTCTTTAATTTCAGTAAGAGATTTCTTACCAAGATTAGGCGTTTTTAATAACTCAACTTCTGTACGTTGTACTAAGTCACCGATATAGTGAATTGTTTCTGCTTTCAAACAGTTAGCAGAACGAACTGTCAACTCTAAGTCATCAACAGGACGTAATAAAATCGGATCGAATTCCGGTTTTTCTTCCTTGACTTCAGGTTGACGAACATCACGCAAATCAACGAATGCATCGAGTTGCTCTGCTAAAATTGTTGCTGCACGACGAATTGCTTCTTCCGGATCAATAGTCCCGTTAGTTTCTAACTCAATAACTAGTTTATCTAAGTCAGTACGTTGTTCAACACGTGCTGCTTCAACATTGTAAGCAATACGGTCAACCGGGCTATAACAAGCATCCACTAATAAACGACCAATTGGACGATCTTCATTTTGTGAATGAGTACGAGCAGATGCTGGTACATAACCTCTACCACGTTGAACACGAATACGCATATTAATAGATGCATTTTCGTCTGTTAAGTGACAGATTACATGTGATGGATTAACAATCTCAACATCACCATCATGGGTGATATCAGCTGCAACAACAGGGCCAATTCCAGATTTATTTAATGTCAGAATAACATCATCTTTATTCTGTACTTTAACCGCTAGACCTTTAAGGTTTAAAAGAACTTCAAGAATATCTTCCTGAACACCTTCTTTACTACTATATTCATGCAGTACGCCATCAATTTCTACTTCAGTTACAGCACAACCTGGCATTGAAGACAGAAGGATACGACGTAATGCATTCCCTAGAGTATGACCAAAGCCACGCTCTAACGGTTCTAAGATCACCTTAGCATGAGTAGAGCTAATTTGCTCGATATCTACTAAGCGTGGTTTTAAAAATTCTGTAACAGAACCCTGCATTTTATCCTCTCTTTGCTTTTAAGCTTAACTATTATTTAGAGTAAAGCTCAACGATCAGATGTTCGTTAATGTCTGCTGATAAATCAGAACGTTCAGGAACACGTTTGAACACACCTTCCATTTTCGCAGAATCAACTTCTAACCAAGTTGGTTTTTCTCTTTGTTCTGCTAATTCTAACGATGCTTTAATACGTGCTTGTTTTTTAGATTTCTCACGAACAGCAACGACATCATTTACAGAAACTTGGAAAGATGGGATATTTACAACACGACCATTTACGACAATCGCTTTGTGGCTCACTAATTGACGAGCTTCTGCGCGAGTTGCAGCAAATCCCATGCGATAAACAACGTTATCCAATCTACCTTCTAATAATACTAGTAAGTTTGCACCAGTATTACCTTTTAAACGGTTTGCTTCTTTATAGTAGTTACGGAATTGACGTTCTAAAATACCATAGATACGACGAACTTTTTGTTTTTCACGTAATTGACTACCATAATCAGACAAACGCGGTTTACGAGCACCGTGTTGACCTGGTGCTGTATCAATTTTACATTTTGAATCAATCGCACGCACACCTGATTTAAGGAATAAATCAGTGCCTTCACGACGGCTGAGCTTGAGTTTAGGACCCAAATATCTTGCCATTTTCTTTCTCCAACTATCCTATTACGCCATTAAACACGACGTTTTTTCGGTGGACGACAACCGTTATGAGGGATCGGAGTCACATCAGTGATGTTCGTGATACGAAAACCCGCTGCATTTAATGCACGGATTGTTGATTCACGACCCGGACCCGGACCTTTAACCATAACTTCCAAGTTCTTTAAGCCGAATTCTTTAACGATTTCAGCACAACGTTCTGCAGCAACTTGTGCAGCGAACGGGGTAGATTTACGAGAACCACGGAAACCTGAACCACCTGCTGTAGCCCAAGCTAAAGCATTACCTTGACGGTCAGTAATGGTAACGATTGTGTTATTGAAAGATGCGTGAATGTGTGCTACGCCATCTACAACTTGTTTTTTTACACGTTTACGTGCACGAACTGGTGTTTTAGCCATTCTTTATTTACCCCGACTATTTTTTGATCGGCTTACGTGGACCCTTACGGGTACGCGCATTAGTTTTAGTACGTTGACCACGTACCGGTAAACTACGACGATGACGTAAACCACGGTAACAACCTAAGTCTAAAAGACGTTTGATGTTTAGTGTTACTTCACGACGTAAGTCACCTTCAACGGTAAATTTACCAACTTCGTCACGCAGTTTGTCAATCTGCTCTTCAGACAATTCGCTGATCTTAACATCTTCAGCAATACCCGCTGCAGCACAAATGCTCTTAGAACGAGTTTTACCGATACCGTAAATTGCAGTTAAAGCGATTACAGCGTGTTTGTGATCAGGAATGTTAATGCCTGCAATACGGGCCACTATGCACTCCTATTATTTTAACTAATTTGGTATTCTGATCTTGAAAAGCCCGTTTTCAGGATACTCAAACAGAATACCAAGGACATAAATGAGTTGAGTAGTATAACTACTCAACCGGTTCTTTGCAAGAAGAAATGTTAATTAACCTTGACGTTGTTTATGTTTAGGGTCGCTGCATAGTACGCGAACAACACCTTCACGTTTAACAATTTTACAGTTACGGCACATCTTCTTAACGGAAGCACGAACTTTCATTGCTTATCCTTTTTACTTAAATGAACAATTACTGTCCAAAACCTTTAAGGTTTGCTTTTTTTAACGCAGATTCATATTGAGACGACATTAAGTGACTCTGAACTTGCACGATAAAATCCATAATTACAACAACAACGATTAATAAGGAAGTACCACCGAAGTAGAATTTAACATCCCATGCTGATGTCATAATGTAAGGGACTAAACATACGAACGTTACATAAAGACCGCCAATTAATGTTAAGCGAGTCATTACTTTATCAATGTAACGAGATGTTTGTTCACCTGGTCTAATTCCTGGGATAAATGCACCAGATTTTTTTAGATTATCTGCTGTATCACGTGGATTATATTGCATTGCAGTATAGAAGAAACTGAAGAAAATAATCGCTACCGCATAAACAAGAAGATATAAAGGTTGTCCAGGATTCAACAACATTGATAAGTCATTTAACCACTCAAACTTATCATTCTGACCAAACCATTGCGTCAATGTCGCAGGGAATAAAATAATGCTTGAAGCAAAAATTGCTGGCATTACGTTTGCCATATTAACTTTTAATGGTAAGTGAGTTGAATGACCACCTAAAATTTGACGTCCTTGTTGACGCTTAGCATATTCAACACGAATTCTACGTTGTCCACGTTCTACGAAGACAACAAAATAAGTTACTGCAAAAACAATAGCAGCGATTAGTAGAAGAACTAAAGGATGCATTTGTCCTTGACGAGCTTGCTCAACTGTTTCGATGATTGCATGTGGCAATCCTGCAACAATACCACCAAAAACAAGAATTGAGATACCGTTACCAATACCTCTTTCAGTAATTTGCTCACCTAACCACATTAAGAACATGGTTCCAGTCACAAGACTCACTACTGCAGTGAAGTAAAAAGTAAAACCGATATTTGGCACTAACTGTGGCAACATATTCGGTAAACCGGTAGAAATTGCGATAGCTTGGATAGTAGCAAAAACCACCGTTGCATAACGAGTATACTTGGTGATTTTTCTTTGTCCTGCTGCGCCTTCTTTTTTCAATTCTGCTAAAGCAGGTGAAACCGTAGCAAGCAATTGCATCACGATAGATGCCGAGATATACGGCATAATACCTAATGCTAAAATTGATGCTCGGCTCAATGCACCACCAGAGAACATGTTTAACATATCAATGATGGTGCCTTTTTGTTGTTCAACTAATTGAGCTAGCACGGCGGCATCAATACCAGGAAGCGGAATAAAAGAACCAATACGATAAACGATAAGTGCACCTAATACAAAAAGCAATCTGCTTTTTAGTTCACCAGTACCACTATTAGTACTTCTGCTTTGATAACCTGGTTGTTTAGCCATTTGCTAATTATTCCTCAACTGAACCGCCAGCAGCTTCGATCGCTGCTTTTGCACCTTTAGTTACACGTAAACCACGTACAGTAACTGCAGATTTCACTTCACCAGCTAAGATAACTTTAGCGAATTGAATATCTTTAGTTAAAATGTTTGCAGCTTTTAATGCTTCTAAAGTGACAACATTTCCTTCAACTTTTGTTAATTCGTTTAAACGAACTTCAGCAGTTACAGCTGATTTCATTGAAGTGAAACCAAATTTTGGTAAACGACGGTATAATGGCATTTGACCACCCTCGAAACCACGACGAACACCGCCGCCAGTACGAGATTTTTGACCTTTATGACCACGACCACCAGTTTTTCCTAAACCTGAACCAATACCACGACCAAGGCGTTTTGCACTGTGCTTAGCACCTTCAGCCGGAGATAGAGTATTTAAACGCATTCTCTTACTCCTCCACTTTAACCATGTATGAAACTTGGTTAATCATACCACGTACTGCCGGAGTATCGATTAACTCAACAGTATGGTGCATATGGCGAAGACCAAGACCACGCAAGGTAGCTTTGTGCTTCGGTAAACGAGCAATTGAGCTACGAACTTGAGTTACTTTAATAGTTTTAGCCATTATCAATTACCCCAAAATTTCATCAACGGTTTTGCCGCGTTTAGCAGCAACCATTTCTGGTGATTTCATATTTGCTAATGCATCAATAGTTGCACGAACAACGTTGATTGGGTTGGTTGAACCATACGCTTTAGAAAGAACATTACGTACACCAGCAACTTCTAACACTGAACGCATTGCACCACCTGCGATGATACCTGTACCTTCGCTAGCTGGTTGCATAAATACGCGAGAACCAGTATGAACACCTTTAACTGGGTGTTGTAATGTACCTTCATTTAAAGCGACATTAATCATATTGCGACGTGCTTTTTCCATCGCTTTTTGGATCGCTGCCGGAACTTCACGAGCTTTACCATAACCAAAACCTACGCGACCGTTACCATCGCCTACTACTGTTAAAGCAGTAAAGCTCATAATACGACCACCTTTTACAGTTTTTGATACACGGTTTACTGCGATTAGCTTCTCTTGCAGTTCACCAGCTTGTTTTTCGATGTTTGACATCTCAATTTACCTCATTAGAACTGTAGACCAGCTTCACGTGCAGCGTCCGCTAAAGTTTGGACACGACCATGATATTTAAAACCGGAACGGTCAAAAGCAACGTCTTTAACGCCTTTTGCTAATGCGCGCTCAGCAACAAGTTTACCTACTACTGCTGCGGCATCTTTATTACCGGTATATTTAACTTGCTCACGAATTGCTTTTTCAACAGTTGAAGCAGCGGCAAGCACTTCTGAACCGTTTGGTGCAATAACTTGTGCGTAGATATGACGCGGAGTACGGTGAATAACTAGACGAGTCACACCTTGCTCTCTCATCATATGACGTGCACGAGCTGCACGACGGATACGAGCTGATTTCTTATCCATAGTGTTACCTTAATTATTTCTTCTTAGCCTCTTTCATACGTACTACTTCATCAGAGTAACGTACACCTTTACCTTTATAAGGTTCAGGACGGCGATAAGCGCGAATATCTGCTGCAACTTGACCAATTAACTGCTTGTCTGCACCTTTTAAAACGATTTCTGTTTGTGAAGGGCATTCTGCAGTAATACCTGCTGGTAAAGTGTGCTCCACAGGGTGAGAGAAACCTAAACTTAATGCAACTGCGTTGCCTTTAATTTGAGCTCTGTAACCAACACCCACTAGTTGTAATTTCTTAGTGAAGCCTTCAGTAACACCGATAACCATTGCATTAACTAATGCACGAGCTGTACCCGATTGAGCATTCGCTTCAACAAAACCTTCACGTGGAGTGAAAGTAAATTGACCATTATCTTGTTTAACTTCAACTGAGTGATGAATTGTGCGAGATAACTCGCCATTTTTACCTTTTACTGTTAATAGCTGACCGTCGAGTTTAACTTCAACGCCGGCAGGAATATTAACAGGTGCCTTTGCAACACGAGACATTTTCCTACCCCTCTATTAAGCTACGTAACAGATGATCTCACCGCCTAAGCCCGCTTGACGAGCTGCACGGTCAGTCATAACACCTTTAGATGTAGAAATTACAGCAACACCTAAACCACCCATAACTTTTGGTAATTCGTCTTTACGTTTGTAAATACGAAGACCAGGACGACTTACACGTTGGATGCTTTCTACAACCGGTTTGCCTTGGAAATATTTTAAAGTAATTTCCAATTCAGGTTTTGCACCTTCTAAAACTTTAACGCTTTCGATATAACCTTCAGCAGCTAATACGTTGGCAATTGCCACTTTTAGCTTGGAAGAAGGCATATTGATTGCAACTTTGTTCGCAGCTTGACCGTTACGAATACGAGTCAACATATCTGCGATTGGATCTTGCATACTCATTGTACTTTTTCTCCGATTCCAAAATAAAGTGGTATATTACCAGCTCGCTTTTTTAAGGCCTGGGATCTCACCGCGCATAGCAGCTTCACGAACCTTAATACGGCTTAAACCAAACTTACGTAAAACGCCGTGAGGACGTCCAGTTTGGCGGCAACGGTTACGTTGACGACTAGGGCTAGAATCACGTGGTAAAGTTTGTAACTTTAACACTGCATTCCAACGATCTTCGTCAGAGGCATTGACATCAGAAATGATTTTCTTTAATTCTGCACGTTTAGCGAAGAATTTTTCAGCCAATTTAACGCGTTTTACATCGCGTGCTTTCATTGATTGTTTTGCCATTATAACCTGCCTTATTTACGGAATGGGAAATTAAAGGCAGCAAGTAGTGCTTGACCTTCTTCATCATTCTTAGCAGTAGTTGTGATAGTGATATCTAAACCACGCACACGATCTACTTTATCGTAATCGATTTCAGGGAAGATGATTTGTTCACGCACACCCATGCTGTAGTTACCACGACCATCAAATGATTTCGCACTTAAACCGCGGAAGTCACGAATACGTGGAACAGCAATTGTAATTAAACGTTCAAAGAACTCCCACATACGCTCACCGCGTAGTGTTACTTTACAACCGATTGGATATCCCTGACGGATTTTAAAGCCAGCAACAGATTTACGAGCTTTAGTTACTAAAGGTTTTTGACCGCTAATTGCTGCTAAGTCCGCTACTGCGTTGTCTAGCAATTTCTTATCGGTCAATGCTTCACCCACACCCATATTCAGGGTAATCTTTTCGATTCGTGGGACTTGCATGACAGATTTGTAGCCGAATTTATTTTTTAACTCGTTTACTACTTGATCTCTGTAGTAATCATGCAGTTTCGCCATCGCATTACTCCAGTTTGTTAGATAATTTCATTGTTAGATTTGAAGAAACGTACTTTCTTACCGTCTTCGAATCTAAAACCTACACGGTCAGCTTTGTTTGTTTTTGGATTGAAAATCGCAACGTTAGAAGCATCGATAGCCGCTTCTTTTTTCACTAAACCACCAGCTTGTCCTAAAGCAGGAACTGGTTTTTCATGTTTAGTGATGATGTTGATACCTTCAACAAACACTTTACCGTTTGGTAACACTTTAGTTACCTTGCCACGCTTGCCTTTATCTTTACCAGCAAGTACGATTACTTCATCGTTTTGACGAATTTTTGCAGCCATTTCTCACTTCTCCTTACAGTACTTCTGGTGCCAAAGAAATGATCTTCATGAATTTCTCAGAACGAAGTTCACGAGTCACCGGTCCAAAAATACGAGTACCGATTGGTTGCTCTGTGTTATTGTTTAAAATTACACAAGCGTTACCATCGAAGCGAATGACTGATCCGTCTGGGCGACGAACACCCTTCTTGGTGCGCACAACAACTGCTTTTAATACATCACCTTTTTTAACTTTACCGCGTGGAATTGCTTCTTTCACAGTAACTTTGATGATGTCACCAATAGCAGCATAACGACGGTGCGATCCACCTAGAACCTTGATACACATTACGCTGCGAGCACCAGAGTTATCGGCAACATCCAGCATAGTCTGTTCTTGGATCATATTTTATGCTCCGTTAAGTTAATAATACACCCTTTCGGGACGAACCTATCCATACCTTAGAAAGGTATATGGGGATAGGTGGCGGAGTTTACCAAAATCAAGCAAGAAACGCAATCAAAATTTTATGCTTAAATCAGAGTGCTTAAAGTGCGATCAAATTTTTATGACTTTTTAGCAAACTTTGGAAAGAAAAAAGCCAACGGTATAAACCATTGGCTTTTATTTTTAATTTGTTAATTAAGCAATAACTGCTTTCTCAACAACGCGAACTAAAGTCCAAGATTTGGTTTTAGAGAGAGGGCGACATTCGCGAATCTCTACAGTATCACCAACTTTGGCTTCATTGTTCTCATCGTGTACGTGTAATTTAGTTGTACGACGGATAAATTTACCGTATAACGGGTGTTTTACCTTACGTTCAATAGCAACAACGAAAGATTTTTCCATTTTGTCGCTAACAACTTTACCTTGTACGCTACGAATTTTATCAGTCATTACTCACCCGCCTTCTCAGTTAAAATGGTTTTAACGCGTGCGATATCACGACGCACTTGTTTAGCCTGATGGGTTTGTTGAAGCTGACCGGTGGCTGTTTGCATACGCAATTTGAATTGTTCACCTAAAAGGTTCACTAATTCATCATTCAGCTCTTCAACACTTTTTGTACGTAAATCTTGAGCTTTCATTACATCACCGTCTTAGTTACGAAGGTAGTCTTGATTGGCAATTTAGCAGCTGCTAATGCAAATGCTTGTCTTGCGATCTCTTCAGACACACCATCCATTTCATAAAGTACTTTACCCGGTTGGATTAAGGCTACCCAGTACTCAACGTTACCTTTACCTTTACCCATACGGACTTCTAATGGTTTTTCAGTAATTGGTTTATCTGGGAAAACACGGATCCAGATTTTACCTTGACGTTTAACTGCACGTGTCATTGCACGACGAGCCGCTTCAATTTGACGAGCGGTTAAACGACCACGACCAACTGCTTTTAACCCGAATGTACCGAAACTAACTTCAGTACCACCCGCGATACCACGGTTACGGCCTTTGTGAACTTTACGGAATTTTGTACGTTTTGGTTGCAACATTTAGCGTTTCTCCTTACTTACGACCTTTGCCACGCGGAGCCTTTTTAGGCTTGTCGGCAGGTTGTTGTTCTGATTGCGCAACTGCAGCCATTCCACCCAAAATTTCACCTTTGAAGATCCATACTTTAACGCCGATTACGCCGTATGTAGTATGAGCTTCTGCAGTGTTATAATCGATGTCCGCACGAAGAGTATGTAGAGGTACACGACCTTCACGATACCATTCAGAACGTGCGATTTCTGCACCACCTAAACGACCGCTAACTTCAACTTTGATACCTTTAGCACCTAAACGCATTGCGCTTTGTACCGCACGTTTCATAGCACGACGGAACATTACACGACGTTCTAATTGAGAAGCGATGCTGTCTGCAACTAATTTTGCATCTAATTCCGGTTTTTTCACTTCAGCAATGTTGATTTGAGCCGGAACGCCAGCGATTTTAGACACTGCGTTACGTAATTTTTCAACATCTTCACCTTTTTTACCGATAACGATACCAGGGCGAGCTGTGTGAATTGTTACACGAATACTTTTAGCTGGACGCTCAATAGTAATACGTGAAACCGAAGCGTTTGCTAATTCTTTATTTAAGAATTTGCGTACTTTGAAGTCACCGTCAAGATTGTCGGCGAAATCTTGTGTATTCGCGAACCAAGTAGAGTTCCAAGGCTTTACAATACCTAGGCGAATACCATTTGGATTTACTTTTTGACCCATTGCTATTCCTCTACTTATTAACGATCTGACACAACCACAGTAATGTGGCTAGTACGTTTTAAAATACGATCTGCACGACCTTTAGCACGTGGCATAACACGTTTCATGCTAGGACCTTCGTCAACGAAGATTTTAGCAACTTTAAGATCATCGATATCTGCACCATCATTATGCTCTGCGTTAGCAATAGCAGACTCTAATACTTTTTTCACTAAAGCCGCAGCTTTTTTGTTAGTAAAAGTTAAGATTTCTAATGCTTGCGCAACTTTTTTACCACGAATTAAATCGGCAACTAAGCGAGCTTTTTGGGCAGAAGTGCGAGCGTAACGATGTTTTGCGATAGTTTCCATCTATTTACCTCTTATTTCTTAGCTTTCTTATCTGCCGCGTGACCGCGGTATGTACGAGTCGGTGCAAATTCACCTAATTTATGGCCGATCATTTCATCAGATACATAAACAGGAACGTGCTGACGACCATTATGGACTGCGATGGTCAATCCGATCATTGAAGGAATGATCATTGAACGACGGGACCAAGTTTTGATTGGTTTTTTATCCCCGCTTTCCACCGCCTTCTCTACCTTCTTCAACAAGTGTAGGTCAAGGAAAGGACCTTTCTTGAGAGAACGTGGCATGGCTTATCCTCTTATTAATTTAAATTATTTGCCACGACGACGTACGATATATTTATCAGTACGTTTGTTGTGACGAGTTTTCTTACCTTTAGTTTGAACGCCCCAAGGAGTTACTGGGTGTTTACCAAAGTTACGACCTTCACCACCACCGTGTGGGTGATCTACTGGGTTCATTGCAGTACCACGAACTGTAGGGCGAATACCTCTCCAGCGGTTAGCACCAGCTTTACCCAATACGCGAAGCATATGTTCTGAGTTACCAACTTCACCGATTGTAGCAACACATTCAGCTAATACTTTACGCATTTCGCCTGAACGTAAACGTAAAGTTACGTAGTTGCCTTCACGAGCGATGATTTGTACATAAGCACCAGCAGAACGAGCGATTTGACCGCCTTTACCTGGTTTTAATTCAACGTTATGTACTGTTGAACCAACTGGGATATTACGCATTGGTAATGAGTTACCCACTTTAATAGGTGAGTTAACGCCAGATTGGATTTGATCGCCAACTGACAAACCTTTAGGTGCTAAGATATAACGGCGTTCACCATCTTTATAAAGCACTAAAGCAATGTTAGCTGAACGGTTTGGATCATATTCTAAACGCTCAACAACCGCTGGGATATCTAACTTGTTACGTTTGAAATCGATTAAACGGTAATGTTGTTTATGACCACCACCGATGTGGCGAGTGGTAATACGACCATAATTGTTACGACCACCGGTTTTAGATTTAGTATCTAGAAGAGGCGCGTAAGGTTTACCCTTGTGTAATTCAGGGTTCACGATTTTAACAACGTGACGACGACCAGCGGAGGTCGGCTTACATTTAACGATAGCCATTCTCTAATTTCCTCCGATTACTCTGCACTGTCTACGAAGTCCAAGTTTTGGCCTTCGGCTAAAGTTACATAAGCTTTTTTCCAGTCGCTGCGACGACCCATTTTGTTACCACGGCGTTTAGTTTTACCTTTAACAACCACAGTACGAACTGAGTCAACTTTTACTTCAAATAATTGAGCAACAGCAGCAGCAATTTCAGCTTTGTTCGCATCTAAAGCAACTTTAAGTACAACAGTGTTAGATTTTTCAGCATTGTTAGTTGCTTTTTCAGAGATGTGCGGTGCACGTAGCACGCTTAGCAAACGTTCTTGACTCATGCTAGGATCTCCTCAATTTGTTTCACAGCGTCAACAGTAACAATCACTTTATCGAAAGCGATTAAGCTAACTGGATCGATACCTTGAACATCACGTACATCAACTTTATATAAGTTACGTGCTGCTAAGAATAGATTTTCATCTAAACTTGCTGTGATAATTAACGCATCTTCAACTGCTAAATCTTTTAATTTTTGTACTAAAACTTTAGTTTTTGGTGCATCTAATTCGAATTTTTCAACAACAACCAAACGGTCTTGACGAACTAATTCAGAAAGAATGCTTTTGATAGCACCACGGTACATTTTCTTGTTCACTTTTTGGCTGTGATCTTGTGGTTTAGCCGCGAAGGTTGTACCACCAGAACGCCAGATTGGTGATTTGATATCACCAGAACGAGCACGACCTGTACCTTTTTGACGCCAAGGTTTTTTACCTGAACCAGACACTTCAGCACGAGTTTTTTGCGCACGAGTACCTTGACGAGCACCTGCTGCATAAGCAACAACAACTTGGTGAATCAAAGCTTCGTTAAACTCACGTCCGAAGGTAGTTTCAGAAACAGTTAGTGCGTTTGCACCTACAACTTGTAATTCCATCTCTATCTCCTAGACTTATGCTTTAACTGCCGGCTTAACGATAACATCGCCATTGATAGCACCAGGTACAGAACCTTTTACTAATAGCAATTTACGCTCAGCATCTACACGAACAACTTCAAGTGATTGAACGGTTACACGCTCAGCACCTAAATGTCCTGCCATTTTTTTACCTTTAAACACACGACCTGGAGTTTGGTTTTGACCAATAGAACCAAGTACACGATGTGATAAAGAGTTACCGTGTGTAGCATCTTGAGTACGGAAGTTCCAACGTTTAACACCACCTTGGAAACCTTTACCTTTAGAAGTACCAGTAACATCTACTTTTTTAACATCTGCAAAGATGTCAACATTGATTTCTTGACCTAAAGTGAATTCTTCACCTTCAGTACGAAATTCCCATAAACCGCGACCAGCTTCAACACCTGCTTTCACGAAATGACCTGCTTCAGGTTTAGTTACACGATTCGCTTTTTTAGAACCAGTAGTAACTTGAACTGCAGTATAGCCATCGTTTTCAAGAGTTTTAACTTGAGTTACGCGGTTGGCTTCGATTTCGATAACGGTAACTGGTACAGAAACACCGTCTTCATTGAAGATACGGGTCATACCAACTTTACGACCGACTAAACCAATCATTGTAATAACCTCTTAATTAACCTAGGCTGATCTGCACGTCCACGCCGGCAGCCAAATCTAAACGCATTAATGCATCAACAGTTTTTTCTGTTGGCTCTACGATATCTACTAAACGTTTGTGTGTACGAATTTCGTATTGGTCACGTGCGTCTTTGTTCACGTGTGGAGAAATCAACACGGTAAAACGCTCTTTACGAGTTGGTAAAGGGATTGGACCACGAACTTGTGCACCAGTACGTTTAGCTGTTTCTACGATCTCCGCAGTAGATTGATCGATCAAACGGTGATCGAAAGCTTTTAAGCGGATACGGATTCTTTGGTTCTGCATTAGACCAGAGCTCCAATAAAATTTAGCTAATAAAAAACTAACACCAATCACAATTCTAACTTCAAAATAGAAAAGGAGGTGTAAGTTACCTGTTATATAGTCTCCAAATCGGAAACATTGTTAGTATTACATATCGTAATACTCGTTTAATAAATGATTACATTAAACGGCTTTCAATATCTGAAAGCCTGTGGATATTACACAAAAACAGCTAATTATGCAAGCTTTTTGTTCAATTAATTTCCACAGACAAAAAAGTGAGGTCATTTTCCCGAATGTTTTTCAGCTGAAAACACGACAAAAAATGACCGCACTTTAATATAAATGAAATCTATAGTTTGTTATCTAACATTGCAATATGTCTTGTTGCTGCAATCCATGCACCAACATACCCCATAATCAAGCAGCTGACTAATAAGAAGATTAGCTCACCAACGCCTAATCCATTGAGCTCAAATGTAACCGCAAAGATATCCGTCACATATTTCACCGCTGAAGTAAAGTATCCTACAATAAGACTGCTAAAGAGTGCTGCAACCAATCCGCCCAACACCGCATAAATCATGCCCGTATAAAGATAAGGACGAAGAATAAATTGATCTGTCGCACCTAATAGTTTCATCACATCAATGCTTGCTCGGCTACTATATACATCAGAGCGAATACTATTTCCGATAACAAGGAATACCGCAATAGTCATCAAAACCGTGCAAAAAATTGCCACATGCGCAAATAACCACGAAAGTGCGGTCAATTTTTCCATCCAATCGTTATCTAAACGAACTTCTTGCACACCTTTAATTTTATTTAAATTGGTACGTAATTCTGCTCGTTTTTCAGATGCATTAAAGTCTTTAGACGGCTTCACCATCACGACTGCCGGTAATGGATTATCATCTAAAATCTCTAATTCTTCACCAAAACCAGACCAACTTTTGAATTCTTTTAAGCTTTCTTGTCGAGAAACATAATTTAAAGATTCCACGCCTTCTTGTTGACGGATTTTTTCCACCACTAAGTTAGCATCTTCTTCACTTAAATTTTTGTGTAAATAGATGGTCAGTTCGCTTTCCGGATAAAATTGGGTTGTCGCTAAGTGTAAATTTTTCCATAACAAATAGCTCACCGTTGGAATCGTGAGAGACACGGCAATGACTAAAATCGTTAGCAATGTACCAAATTTACGTTTTACCAAATCGCCCCAAACAGAACGCAAAGTATAGACAGTTTGCACGCCAAAAGAAGCATCAATACGTCTTGTCATTTTTTATCCTTAATAGCGTAAGTAGCCTTGTTCAAGTACAAGACATGGTTTTGGTTTTTGTTGAATTAAATTGATATCGTGTGTCGCAATCAAGACTGTCATGCCTAAACGATTAAACTCTTCAAAAAGATTGAAAATCCCTAAAGAAAGCTCACCATCTAAGTTACCTGTTGGTTCATCGGCTAATAAAAGCTGTGGTTTATGCACAATGGCACGCGCGATATCGACACGTTGTTGCTCCCCACCTGAGATTTGTGGCGGCATATAATTCGCTTTACTACGTAAACCAACACGATCTAGCGCAACCAATGCTCGTGTATGCGCTTCTTTCGGATTCATGCCAGCAATAATCAATGGCAGCGCCACATTTTCTGCCACGCTACGATCCGTTAATAAACGATAATCTTGGTGAACCATACCGATTTGACGACGTAAAAATGGGATTTCATACTTAGACAAACGCGTAATATCATGACCATTAAACCAAATATTACCGGCATTCGCCTTTTCCATTCCCATAATTAATTTAAGCAAGGTACTTTTACCCGCACCAGAATGCCCAACAAGATAAGTCATACTTCCAACAGGAAGATGAAAATTTAAGCCTTGCAAGGCCGGCTGAGTCGCACCGTGATAAGCTTTAGAGACATTTGAAAATCGAATCACTTTATTATTCCTTTTTATTCTTCATTTTCGTGAACAAACAATGCTTCAATAAATTCTTCTGCATTAAATTCGCGTAAATCTTCAATCTTTTCACCCACACCAATATAACGAATTGGTAAATTAAACTGATCTGCAATGGCGAAAATTACCCCACCTTTTGCTGTACCGTCTAACTTGGTTAATGTAATACCCGTTAACCCAACCGCCTCGTTAAAGAGTTTGGCTTGGCTAATTGCATTTTGTCCTGTAGCCGCATCAAGAGTAAGCATAATTTCGTGCGGTGCAGTTTCATCATATTTTCTCATGACACGAACAATTTTCTTCAATTCATCCATGAGATTATTTTTATTTTGTAAACGTCCTGCCGTATCCGCAATTAAAACATCAATGTTACGTGCTGCGGCAGATTGCATCGCATCAAAAATCACTGAGGCAGAATCTGAACCCGTATTTTGTGCCACCACTGAAATATTGTTACGCTCACCCCATACTTGAAGTTGTTCTACTGCTGCGGCACGGAAAGTATCCCCTGCTGCTAACATGACTGATTTACCTTCATTTTGGAATTTACGAGCTAACTTACCAATTGTGGTTGTTTTACCTACACCGTTCACGCCAACCATTAAAATAACATACGGTTTTTTAGAGGTATCAATAACTAGTGGCTGCGCGACAGGTTTTAAGATCTCCGCCATTTCAACTTTAAGTTGTTGATAAAGCAATTCTGCATCTTGTAATTGTTTACGACTTGCGTGCTCAGTTAAATTCTTAATGATCTTATTGGTTGTTGGCACACCAATATCAGCAATTAAAAGTTGCTCTTCCAACTCATCAAATAAATCATCATCAATTTTTTTGCCTAAAAAGAAAGATCGGAAACCCGCGCCAATATTTTGTTTGGTTTTGAGTAAGCCTTTAACTAAACGGCTGAAAAAACCGCCTTCACTTGGTTTTTCTTGCGTTTCGATATTGATATCTGAGCGTAATTCGTCTTTAACATCGTCAACAATTTCAGATTCAATCTCCGCTTCAACCACAGGAAGATCTTCAATGACATTATCTGGTTCAATAATGCTTTCTGCTGGCTCTTCTGTAGGAAGTGCGGTTGAAATTTCTTCTGTTTTTACCGTTTCTTCGTCAATTGTTTCAATCACCGGTGTATCTAAAACAGGTTCAACATTGACCGCACTTTCAGGTGAAATCACTTGTTCTACGATAGGTTCAAGATGCTCAACAACGACCTCTTCTGCTTTCTCCTCTTGCAGTTGTTCAGCTAATTCCTGTAATTCTTCTTGTTCAACTTGCTCTAATTGAACGTTCTCTTCAGCGTGAACAATTTCTTCCTCAGGTGAAACATCGGCAAGTTCTACAGACTGTTCCTCAATAATCGGCTCAATTTTTTGTTCTTCTTGTTTTTTATTGCGACCAAAAAGAGAGGCCCAAAATCCACCTTTTTTCTTTTCTTCTGACATAAATTCTTCTCTTAAACACAAATCTGTAAAAAATACTGCTTATTCTAGCAAAAAATCGTCTAAACTAAGCACAATTTTCACTAAAAATCTGTTTCTTTATGAAAAAAATGCAAGTTCAAAATGCCAAAGGCGAAGTTCGAATCATCGCGGGTCTTTGGCGTGGACGAAAATTACCGGTTTTAAATGCAGAAGGTTTGCGTCCAACAGGCGATCGCGTAAAAGAAACCTTGTTCAACTGGTTGATGCCTTACATTGTGGATAGCTATTGCTTTGATTGCTTTGCGGGCAGTGGCTCACTTGGTTTTGAAGCCCTTTCTCGCCAAGCGAAACAGGTGACGTTTTTAGAGTTAGATAAAAATGTGGCAAACCAATTAAAGAAAAATTTGCAAACCCTAAAAACAACGAGTGAACAAGCTCAAGTAATCAATCAAAATAGCTTAGAATTTTTAAAACAAGCGCAAAATCAACCGCACTTTGATGTGGTATTTTTGGATCCACCTTTTCATTTTGGCTTAGCAGAACAAGCAATTGCACTATTAGAGGAAAAGAATTGGCTCTTACCTCATGCATTGATTTATGTGGAAACAGAAAAAGACAAACCGCTTAGCGCGCCTGATAATTGGCAATTACTAAAAGAAAAAACCACAGGTATGGTGAGTTACCGCCTGTATCAAAAAGATTAGGAAATCATTATGTTAGACATTGTGTTATACGAACCTGAAATTCCACAAAATACGGGAAATATTATTCGTCTTTGTGCCAACACTGGCTTTCGTCTTCATTTAATCGAGCCACTTGGCTTTACCTGGGATGATAAAAAATTACGTCGTTCTGGCTTGGATTATCATGAATTTGCTGAAATCAAAAAACATAAAACCTTTGAAGCCTTTTTAGAAAGCGAAAAACCGAAACGTCTTTTTGCACTCACCACTAAAGGCGGCCCTGCGCATAGCGAAGTGCAATTTGAATTAGGGGATTATTTAATGTTTGGCCCAGAAACCCGTGGTATTCCAATGTCTATTTTGGATAAGATGCCAATGGAACAAAAAATCCGTATCCCAATGACAGCAAATAGCCGCAGTATGAACTTATCTAACTCGGTAGCTGTTGCAGTTTATGAAGCTTGGCGACAACTTGGTTACGAAGGCGCGGTGAATTTAAATCGATAAAAACCAATAAAATAGCTGCTTATTTTATACACAAAAATAAGCAGCTTTCTTTTTGCATTTAATTTGTGATCTCGATCACATATTTATAATTTTAAGATTCCCTTTTTACCAAAACAGCAGTATAAATAAATTACATTTAGAGAGGGATCTCGATGTACCCACTTGATCTATCAAGCTCTAGTCTTTCTTGACTCTTCAAGCAAACCTTCCCCGTTGTCCTAAATAAAGAATTGGCAGTCGAATGATTTGCCCTCCATTTGTATCCCTAAAATTTAACAACTATTGCAGCAAAATTAGTTTCATCTCACATCAATAAGGAGGTTGGGTGAATGAAGTTAATTTTGAATTGGTCGAAACAGCAGTGGCTAGGCATGGATGCTTACCAAAAAAGTGCGGTCAATTTTGGCCGCACTTCCTATTTCTATCATTTGCAAATCACTAACCTTGTATTGCTATTTTCTAAATAATCCGCAATTTGTTTTGGCACATCATCGGTGAAAAGATAATCCACGTCTTTGAGCTCCCCTAATCGCACAATGGCTTGTCGAGAAAATTTTGAATGATCAGTCGCTAATAACGTTTGGCGTGAGCTTTCTATAATGGCACGTTTCACTTGGACTTCATGATAATCATAGTCCAATAATGAACCGTCAAGGTCAATTGCACTAATACCCAGAATCCCGAAATCTAAACGGAACTGAGAAATAAAATTAACCGTTGCCTCACCAATGATTCCACCATCCTTACGCAATGAGCCACCTGCCATCGTAATATCAAAGGTTTCATTTTGACGTAATAAATGAGCCGCATTGAGATTATTTGTCACAATACGTAAACGTTCATGACTTAACAAGGCACTTGCCACAGCTTCAGGCGTGGTTCCAATATCAATAAATAAAGAGGCACCATTTGGAATACGTTTTACTACCTCTCGAGCAATAGCACTTTTTTGGGAAGGGAAAAATTGTTTACGTTCAATATAATCAGAATTTTCTGCAGTTGAAGAGGGAGCCGCACCACCATGATGACGACGAATTAAATCTTGTTCCGCCAGAATATTCAGATCGCGTCGAATGGTCTGTGGACTAACTTCCAGTTCGATAACCAGCTCTTCTGTACTGGCATACCCTTTTAGCTTCACAATCTCAATTATTTTCTGATGGCGTAATGATTGCTTCATATAAATGCCTATAAATTTGAATTAGCTAAACGATTTAGCCTTAATTTTACTCTGCAGAAATCCCCAAACTAATCCTAAGATAAAGCCTGAAATATGAGCTGCGTTACCTATATTAATACCAAAAAGCGGACTAATAAAGCCAAATACAAGCCCTACCAGCAACATCGTGAAAAAGCCTTCTGGCAAATCAAAGCTATGCGGGTGTAATTTATCCACCACCAACACATAACCTAACACGGCATAAACCACACCAGATAGCCCGAAAAAGGCGGGACCGGTAAAGTAATTTTGTACAGCACCAGTCACTGCAGCAGAGACTAAAACTAATAATAAAAAATAGAGAGAACCCAATCGGCGTTCAATCGCGCCACCGAATAACCAAAACCACGAAAGGTTAAATAAAATATGCGGTACCGACAAATGAACAATAGCATGAGTGAAATAGCGCCATACTTCCCAATCTTCCCAAGAATAAGCAGGATAATGGAATAAATCCATAATTGGCTCTTCAAACCCAACATTCTGCAAGAGATAAATCACCGCGCAAAGTGCGGTCAAAATGAAGGTGATTTTTTTCTTTCTTAATAGACGTTTCACCAATTTTCTCTCTTGAATGGCATCAGTTTCACTACCAAATAAAGACGGCATTTGTTATATTCCTTTTTATTTTTCGTCAATCATATAAGGTTCATTATGAAAAAACAAACTATGCCGACAGGATTTAGTGGCTTCGATTGGGGACTTGCGGCATTTTGTTTACCCATTTTACTGTGGCCCATGGCCTCTCTGCTTTCTACTTCTTTTGTGAAAAACCCTACACTGAGCGATTTTCAGATCGATCTTTTCTCGATTATCTTTTGGGTGTATCCCTTTGTTTTAGTTTTGATTGCACGTTTGCTTTATAAACTGCACCAGCGCAAACCTAAACTTGCCATAAAATTATTACTGCTAAGCGCGGTCATTTTTTACGTCATTTTAATCTCAGTTTGTTACATTGGCTTTAATACCTAAGAACATAACAAGACAATAGACAACAAAAAAGGGAGCTTTCGCTCCCTTTTACATTATGTTCCTAATAATCAAAAATATAAAAAATGCCTATTTGCAATCAATTATGCGAAGTATTTTTCTAAATCGTCGCTACCACCGATGTGTTTACCACCAATGAATACTTGAGGCACAGTTGAACGACCAGAAACTGCACGCACACTCACGATTGTTGCATCGTGACCTAATACGATTTCTTCAAAGTTTAAACCTTTATCATGTAAAAGTTGTTTTGCTTTCGCACAGTACGGGCAACCAGGTTTAGTGAAAATTGCGATTGATTCCTGCACTTGATAATTTGGTGCAATGTATTTCAGCATTGTATCTGCATCAGATACTTTAAACGGATCGCCGGGTTCATTTGGTTCAATAAACATTTTTTCAACTACGCCATTTTTTACGAGCATAGAATAACGCCAAGAACGTTTACCAAAACCTAAATCATCTTTTCCAACTAACATGCCCATACCTTCAGTGAAAGTACCGTTACCATCTGGAATGAATTTTACATTGTGTGCTTCTTCTGCCTCTTTCCAGGCATTCATAACGAAAGTATCATTTACTGACACCACTAAAATATCATCTACACCATGTTGTTTGAAAACAGGTGCAAGCTCGTTATAACGTGGTAAGTGAGAAGATGAACAAGTTGGCGTGAATGCACCTGGTAATGAGAAAACAACAACTGTTTTGTTATCAAATAATTCAGATGTGGTCACATCAACCCATTGATCACCTTGACGAGTACGGAATGTAACTTGTGGAACTTTTTTTCCTTCCATATTAGACATAATGTGTCTCCTCTGTGAGTTAAATTAATTAGTCCTAAAAACTTAATAGGCATTATAGAAAGTTTTGTGATATAGTCATAATCAATTAATTCTATCCTTTTAATTGACATATTCTATAAAGTGAGAACCCTATGAATATTCGTGATTTAGAATACTTAGTAGCTCTTTCCGAGTTTAAACATTTCCGTCGTGCGGCGGATTCTTGCAATGTTAGCCAACCCACTTTAAGTGGCCAAATTCGCAAACTAGAAGATGAATTAGGCATTATTTTACTTGAACGTACTAGCCGTAAAGTACTCTTCACGCAATCAGGTATGTTACTTGTCGATCAAGCTCGCACTGTATTGCGCGAAGTAAAATTACTCAAAGAAATGGCTAGTAACCAAGGTAAAGAAATGACAGGCCCATTACACATTGGATTAATCCCAACTGTTGGCCCTTACCTACTTCCTTATATTGTACCAACATTGAAAGAAACTTTCCCAGATTTAGAAGTATTTCTGTACGAAGCCCAAACTCACCAACTATTAGAACAATTAGAAACAGGTCGCCTAGATTGTGCGATTGTGGCTCGCGTACCCGAAACTGAAGCGTTTATCGAAGTGCCTATTTTCGATGAAAAAATGTTACTCGCTGTATCCGACCAACATCCTTGGGCGTCAGAAAGTAAAATTGCCATGAATGCCTTAAAAGGGCAAGAAATGCTCATGCTAGATGACGGGCACTGCTTACGTAATCAAGCACTCGATTATTGTTTTACAGCAGGCGCCAAAGAAGACTCTCACTTCCAAGCAACTAGCCTTGAAACTTTGCGTAATATGGTAGCAGCCAATGCGGGTATCACCTTTATGCCAGAACTTGCGGTATTAAATGAAGGCACGCGTCCAGGTGTAAAATATATTCCTTGCCATTCGCCAGAACCGTCTCGCACTATTGCTCTCGTTTACCGCCCTGGTTCACCATTACGTAATCGCTATGAACGCGTTGCAAGTGCGGTCAGTGAACAAGTTAAATCGATTTTAGCGAATAAAAAATAATTTATCATAAGCTGAGGAAAACCAAATGGCTGGTGTTCGAGCAATTCAAAAAGAAAAAACCCGTCGGGCCTTAATTGACGCTGCATTCAATCAGTTGAGTGCAGAAAAAAGCTTTTCTAATTTAAGCTTACGTGAAGTTGCGCGAGAAGCAGGCATTGCACCAACTTCTTTCTATCGCCACTTTAGCGATATGGATGAGCTCGGATTAGAAATGGTAGATGAAGCAGGTTTAACTCTCCGTCAATTAATGCGCCAAGCGCGTAAACGCATTGATGCCGGCGGCAGTGTCATCCGTGTTTCTGTTGAAACCTTTTTTGAATTTATCACTCACAGCACTAACGTGTTCCGTTTGCTCTTGCGTGAAAGTTCGGGGACTTCTCAAGCCTTCCGTACCGCAGCGGCCCGCGAAATCAAACACTTTGTGGATGAATTAGCTGAATACATTGCAAAGAAAAATCACTATTCTCAATATGTCTCTTATGTACAGGCAGAAGGCATGGTAACCATCGTATTCACAGCAGGCTCCAATGCCTTAGATATGACGAAGGCCGAACAAGATTTGCTAAAAGAACGTGTAATCTTACAGCTCCGTATGCTCGCTAAAGGTGGCGACTTCGCCGCTCATAAAGAAAAAATGATGCGAAAATAGACCACACTTTTCAACTAAAACAAAACACCCGCATCTTTGCGGGTGTTGTTTTATCTAAAATAGGGAATTATTTACCATCCCAAGCTTTAATCGCATCTAAACGTGCTTTCACTTTGCTGCTTGAATCACCTTTGAAGTAATCTTTCGCTAAACCACCTTCAAAACCGCCGTAGTTCGGGTTAGGTAAAACGATGAATGTTTTACCAAATTTCGCTTTGTTTTGTGCAACGAAATCACGACGTTCTGCATTTTGTTTACCATAGATCGCATCACCGAAGTCATCTAGGTTATCACCCACATAAACGACGATTTCATAACCTTGTTTTTCAATTTCTTCAAAACGCGCTGCTTTTGGTGATTTATCTTTTTTCAAGTAAAACGCTGAATCTTCAACACCATTAAAACCTAAACGTTTCATGTCATCAATCGTACCCGCTTTTTCATTGCTGTCTTTACGATTAGACACATAGAACATTTTACCGCCGTGGGTATTTACATAGTTATTGAATTCTACTGCACCTGGTACCACACCTGATTGACGAGCTTCTACCCAACGAGTCCAGTCTTTGCCATCAAATGGCTTATTGTTTTGCACTTGCCAGCCAGCATAAGGGCTGTTATCTAGCATGGTTTCATCTAAATCCACCACAACAGCTTTTTTCTTACCTTTTTTCACTTTAGCGTGATCAAATGCCACTTTTGCTGCATTGTATGCTTGGTAAGAAAGGGCCTGGTATTCACCTGATTGTTGAATCCAGTTAAGACCTAATACCGCTTGTTGTTGAAGCTGCGCATCCGCTTCTGCGCTCTTATCTTGAGTCGCACAACCAGTTAAAATAAATGCTGACATCGCTGCAATAGCGGTAAGTTTTAATGTTGTTTTCATTGATTGTTCCTTCTGTTAAAAAGTCATAATGACAAGCAAAAGTATAACAAGCCTATTTGGGCAGTGGCTATGGGTTTATCAAACTTTATAACTAATTTGTGAGAAAGATCACATTTTTCATTTTTAAGTTATCCAACAAGCACGATGAAATTATTTCAAAAATCATCTTATTTTTAACCGCACTTTTTCATCGCATTTCGCTGTATTTCACGGTAAACTATCCAAAGTTTTCAGAAATAATAGGTAATTCATGCGTCTTTTCATTGGAGTTTTAGTGGGTATTCTCGTGCTATTTCAGTACGATCTTTGGTTTGGTAAAAACGGCTATTTTGACTACAAAGATGTGGCAGCTCAAATCAAAGAGAATAAAGCTGAAAATGAAAAGCTCTCACAAAGAAATCAAATGATTTCTGCCGAAATTCAAGGTTTAACAAAAGGCTTTGAATCCATTGAAGAGCGATCACGCATGAGCCATGATATGGTCAAACCAAACGAAGTGTTCTATCACATCGTCAAAGAGCATAAATAATGAGCCGCGAAATTATTGCCGTCATTCCTGCTGCGGGTGTTGGAAGCCGTATGCAGACAAATAAACCTAAGCAATATCTGAAAATCCTAGACAAGACGATTCTGGAACATACACTCTCTGTCATTCTATCCCACCCTGCAATTAATCACGTTATTCTTGCAGTAGGAAAAAATGATCCCTATCTTTCTGAAATGACTTTATTCCCTCATCAAAACATCACCCTCGTTGAAGGTGGTGAATCGCGAGCCGAGTCAGTTCTAAATGGGCTAAAAGCGATTAAAAATGATCAAGCTTGGGCATTGGTGCATGATGCAGCCAGACCTTGTTTAACACATCAAGATTTAGATAAATTGCTCCAAATCGATGATGAACAAGGCGCTATTTTGGCCATTCCAGCGGTCGATACGATTAAACGCGCGAATAAACAACAAGATATTATTAAAACAGAAGATCGCACTGAACTTTGGCTTGCGAAAACGCCGCAATTTTTCCGTTGCGATCTATTAATAAATGCACTTGAACAGGGGCTCTCTCAAGGTGCCAATATTACAGATGAAGCCTCAGCGATGGAACTTGCCGGATTTCGACCGCACTTAGTCGCGGGAAGGAGTGATAATATTAAAGTGACACGTCCAGAAGATTTAGCTTTAGCCGAATTTTATTTAACAAGGAAAACTCTATGATACGAATTGGACATGGGTTTGATGTTCATGCTTTTGGTGAAGATCGCCCTTTAATTATTGGTGGCGTTGAAGTGCCTTACCATACTGGATTCATTGCCCATTCTGATGGTGATGTCGCCTTGCATGCCTTAACAGATGCCTTATTAGGTGCAGTAGCATTAGGCGATATTGGTAAACTCTTCCCTGATACCGATATGCAATATAAAAATGCAGATAGCCGTGTTTTATTACGAGAAGCATTCCGCCAAGTACAAGAAAAAGGCTATAAAGTAAGTAATGTGGATGTGACCATTATTGCACAAGCCCCTAAAATGCGTCCTCATATCGATGCAATGCGAGCGAAGATTGCGGAAGATTTACATTGCGATATTGAGCAAGTGAATGTTAAAGCAACCACAACAGAAAAACTTGGTTTTACGGGTCGAAGTGAAGGTATTGCTTGCGAAGCCGTTGCATTGTTACTCAAATGCTTAAATTTTAGGTAAAAGAAAAGGTTGGTAAAATACCAACCTTTCTTTATTTAGATTAAATTCTTATTATTTTTTTAATAAATCGCGAATTTCAGTAAGTAATTCTTCTTGTGAAGGACCTTTTACTTTTTCTACTGGTTTTTTCACTTTGTTGATACCTTTGATCATCATGAAGATTGCGAATGCAATGATGATAAAATCAAAGACATTTTGAACAAATGCACCGTAGTTTAATGTTACTGCTGGAGTTTCACCTACCGCTTCTGCTAACGTGATTTTTAAATCTTTGAAATCTACACCACCAGTTAAAATACCTAATACAGGCATTGCTACGTCAGCTACAAGTGAGCTCACGATTTTACCAAAAGCACCACCGATGATCACACCGACTGCCATGTCTACTACGTTGCCACGCATTGCAAATTCGCGGAATTCTTTAAGAAAGCTCATAAAATTTCCTTTTGTGTTGGTTTAAAAAATTAAAAGAGTGCGTATTATAGGTTTTCAGATTAAAAAGTAAACTGTTATTTAAATAAAAAATGCACTTGGTTGGAATAATTTTTCAATTTCTGACACGGATTTCTTGTCATTAATATAAACAATCACATTATCGCCTTCTTCAATAACAACCTGACGACGAGTAATGATTACTTCATTTTTACGTAAAATTGCCGCAATCATTGCCCCTACAGGCAGCTTGATATCGCCAATTTGTCTTCCAACCACATTGGATGTGGTCGCATCGCCATGCACAACAAGTTCAATGGCTTCCGCGGTACCATGACGCAAAGAGGCCACACTTTTGATATCCCCTTTACGCACATGTCCTAATAAAGCTGAGATTGTTGCCTGTTGTGGTGAAACCGCAATATCAATGGTTCCACCTTGAATCAAATTGATATATGCCATGCGTTGAATAAGCACCATGGCTTTTTTAGCCCCTAGGCGTTTTGCCAGTAACGCCGACATAATATTAGCTTCATCATCCGCACTTAGAGATAAAAAGACATCGACGCTCTCAATATGCTCTTCAAAAAGCAAATTTTGGTCAGAAGCATCACCATGGAAAACCAGGGTTTTAGAAAGTCTTTCAGCTAAAACTTTCGCTTTTTCTCCATCGCGCTCAATGAGTTTTACTTGATACTTATCTTCTAACTGTTTCGCCACACCTGAGGCAATATTTCCACTGCCAACAATCATGATACGTTTGTAGGTTTTCTCAAGGCGTTGCAACTCACTCATCACCGCTTTAATGTGCTCTGTCGCACAAATGAATGTGATTTCATCGCCCGCCTCAATAATGGTCGAGCCTTGCGGACGAATTAATCTATCATTACGTAAAATCGAAATAATACGGCAATCAATGTGTGGCATATGCTCTTTAAAAGCGGATAACGCATAGCCCACTAACGGACCACCGTAATAGGCTTTTACAACCACAATGCTAATTCGATTATTGGCAAAATGTGCCACTTGCAACGCACCGGGATAAGCAATTAAGCGTGTAATCTCATCTGTAACTAAATTCTCTGGCGAAATCAGATGATCGATGGGGACGTTTTCATCATTAAATAATTTATCTTTCTCACGCAAATATTCCGCATTACGAATACGTGCAATACGTGTTGGGGTATTGAAAAGGGTATATCCCAACTGGCAAGCGATCATATTGGTTTCATCAGAAGCAGTTACCGCAACCATCAAGTCCGCATCTGCAGCTCCCGCATCACGCAAAATTTTGGGAGAAGAAGGGGAACCTTTAACCACGCGTAAATCATGCTTATCTTGCAAATTCTGCAAATGTTGAGATTCATTATCTACCAGTGTGATATCGTTATCTTCACTCACTAAATTTGCCGCAAGCGTTGTGCCTACTTGCCCTGCACCTAAGATGATTATTTTCATTCTGTTCTCTCCACAACCAAAGGTCGGATACCAATTTCAGCTGAATTTAGACCGCACTTTAATGCCTCAATACGGCGACAAATGTTCGATGTGACTTGTTCAGCTTTTGCCATTTTTTCTGCGGTAATCGCTGGATCTTGTTTACCAAATAATAGGCCGTCGAGTAAACGTTCCGCATGCATACCTTCACGACAAAAATGCAACACGCCTACATCTTCAAATAATGTCGCTACTTTTGCCGTTTTAGTGGTTGCAATGCCTAAAGCGCCATCTTCACCGCCGAGCTCTCTGAATAATTGATGTGTTGGAAATCCGCCACACGCTAAGAAAAAAGCTTTATTGAAAATGATATTTCCCCCGCAGGTCATGCGCATATATTGCCATGCCAGATCAAAATTAGGGTGTTCTGCATAGCGTTGAGCTAAATTTATTGGCTTTAATGCTAATCTCACGACTGAAGTATCTGGCTGAAAATGAAAGGTTGCTGCAGCCACTTCCAATGCACCAGGTTCGTATGCATCATCAGCATCTAAAAACGCAACAAAATCGACCGCACTTTTAGCAGAGAGCATCGCGCCCCAATTTCGAGCCATCGCAACACCGCTATTTTTTGGCATTTGCTCGACGGAGATTCTGTCTGGATATTGTTCTGCAAGCTGTAAGGCTAATGCAAATGTATTATCTGTCGATGCATCATCAATCAGCCAAAGGTGACCAAGATTATTTTGCTGCAACACAGACTCCACTGCACGAACAAGCGTTTGTTCAGTGTTATAGCAAGGAATGACGACATCAATTAAAGGCAAATTCATTTAAGCTGACCGTTTTCTCAATTTTGCATAATAGAACCCATCCCCGCCATTCTCTTGTGGTAAGAATTGGATTCCTATCGTATTTTCCGTTTGTTCAAACGGCAATGGCATCAATTCTACATTGGATGTTTCAGCTAAAAAACGCTGTATTTGCTGACTATTCTCATCGGGAAGCACCGAGCAAGTCGCGTAAAGCAAAATGCCATTAGGTTTCAATTTTGCCCAAAGTGCTTTTAGAATTTGCCCTTGCAAGGCAACCAATTGAGCAATATCCGTTTCTTGACGTAACCATTTAATATCTGGATGACGACGAATTACGCCCGTTGCTGAGCAAGGTGCATCTAATAAAATACGATCAAAGGATGCACCACTTAAACCTATTTCTGAGAGCCACTTTTCTGGCTCGGTCGCATCACCACAAACGACAACCGCCTGTTGATTCAAACGGGTAAGATTTTCTTCGACGCGTTTTAAGCGATGAGCCTCGACATCAAGCGCAATCACTTTCGCTTGTGGCGCTATTTCTAAAATATGCGTTGTTTTCCCACCTGGAGCCGCGCAAGCATCTAAAATTAATTCATCATTTTGTGGCTCAAGCAATAAAGCGGACCATTGGGCATTGAGATCCTGGACTGTTACTGCGCCTTGCTCAAAATTTGGTAATTTCGAGACAGAAAGCGGTTGAGCTAAACGTAAAGCATGTGGATTATCACATTCCAATGAGACTATCTCTTGCTCTTCCAATAAAGTGCGGTAAGTTTTCGTGTTATTTTGCTGTTGATTGACCCGTAACCACATTGGTGGCTTTTGGTTATTTGCTTCAATAATTTCACGCCAATTCGGATAAGCTTTTTTGAGTTTATTCACAAACCATTCAGGATGAAGCGTTTGCCAATTTTTATCTACTACGGAAAGAATATCTTCTTTTTCCCGTAAGAAGCGACGCAATACACCGTTAACCAAACCACGGAAACTATCTGATTTCAATGATTTTGTGGCATTAACTACTTCATCTACCGCCGCATGAGCGGGCACGCGCATATAAAGTAATTGGTACAATCCCACCAATAGCAAGCAGTGCACGATGCGGGTTTTCCCCTTCAATGGCTTATCTAATAATTTTTTTATAATATTTTCTAAACGAGGCAATAGGCGACAAATACCAAAGGTGATTTCCTGTAATAAAGGTAAATCCTGTGGTTTTACTTGCGATTGCACTTCTGGAAGTAACGTTGATAAGGACTTACCTTGATCTAAAACCTGTAAAATAACTTGAGCAGCAATAGCGCGTACCGAAAGTGCGGTCGATTTTCCCGTTTTTTTGCGTTGAGATACCATTAGTTTAGAACCTTACCGACCTGGAACCAATCTGCTCGACCATTGAGGAAGTCTTGCACAGACATAGGTTTCTTGCCTGCGGGCTGAAGTTGCAATAAATTTAAAACGCCTTCTTTCGTGGCAATTTGGATACCTTTTTTATCGACACTTAAAATCGTCCCAGCTGGTTTATCTACATGTGGCAACACGGTAGCAGCATAAACTTTTAAGGTTTGTTCATTACCTTGTTCATCAGTTAATTGTAGGAAACTAATCGGCCAAGGATTAAACGCGCGAATATTACGTTCAAGCTGGGCTGCCGATAGCGACCAATCTAATTTAGCCTCTTCTTTGGAAAGTTTCTCTGCATAGTTACTTTGGCTATCATCTTGTTTTTCTGCAATGAATTTCCCTTCTTCCAAATGATCCAAAACACTAATCAATGCCGACGGCGCAATTTCAGCTAATTTATGGTAAAGCGAGGCAGAGGTTTCTTGCTCATCAATATCGCAATACACTTTGTGTAACATATCGCCAGTATCTAAGCCTGCATCCATCTGCATAATTGTCACACCAGTTTGTTGATCACCCGCCCAAATAGATCGCTGAATCGGTGCAGCGCCACGCCAACGTGGTAAGAGGGAACCATGCACATTTAAACAACCTAAACGAGGCATATCTAACACTACTTGAGGTAAAATCAAACCATAAGCGACAACAACCATCACATCGGCATTTAACGCTTTAAACTCTGTTTGTGCTTCTTCTTTACGCAAGGATTTTGGTTGATAAACAGGAATTTGATGTTGTTCTGCTAATTGCTTTACAGGACTCGCCTGTAATTTTTTACCACGCCCCGCCGGTTTATCTGGCTGCGTATAAACAGCAATAATATTGTGATGTGAATTTAAGAGTGCAGCAAGATGTTGTGCTGCGAAGTCCGGTGTACCGGCAAAGATAATATTCAATGGTTTCATAATGTTCTACGTTATGGCGTTGATAGGAAAAGTGCGGTCATTTTATACCGCACTTTTGATTATTGTTTTGCAATTTGTTTTTTATATTTCACTAATTTTTCTTTGATACGTTGACGTTTCAACGGTGAAAGATAATCCACAAATAAAATACCGTTCAAATGATCGATCTCATGCTGAATACAGATTGCTAATAAACCATCTGCATCAAGCGTAAATTCTTTTCCATGACGATCTAACGCTTTTACTGTGACTTTTTCTTTACGAGGCACTAAAGCACGAAACCCAGGAATAGATAAACAACCTTCTTCAATACCTGTTTCACCTTCTGACGCTAAAATTTCTGGATTGATCAACACTAGCTGATTTTGTTTGTCTCCTTCAATATCAATCGTAATAATACGTTGCAAGATATCTACCTGTGGTGCAGCAAGGCCAATACCTTCTTCTTGATACATCGTATCAAACATATCATCTACAATTTTGCGAATGTCATCATTGACTTCTGCAACTGGCTCACAAACAATCTTTAGGTGATCATCTGGATAAATTAATACATTAAGTGCGGTCATATTTTCTCTTGTTTTATTAAAATTACGGCGGTGATTGTATCATAGAATCAACGCTTTGCTAAAATATTGAAAATATCCATAAACAAAAACCCCAAGCTTTTCAGCTCGGGGTTCACATTCAGTACCTGGCGGTGTCCTACTCTCACATGGGGAAGCCCCACACTACCATCGGCGCATCGGCGTTTCACTTCTGAGTTCGGTATGGGGTCAGGTGGGACCACCGCTCTATCGCCGCCAGGATTATTCCTTTAATAACTTCTATTTTCTCTCTGCTCCGCTATCTCTAGCGTCTCACAACCAAACAAGCTGATTCACCTTCAATACTTTCTCTTTCTTCTCTGAGTTTCGTCTTTGTATCATTACAACACCCAAAACCCTTGAGCGTTGTATAGTTAAGCCTCTCGGGCAATTAGTACATGTTAGCTCAACGGCTCGCACCGCTTACACACCATGCCTATCTACGTCTTAGTCTTAAACAACCCTTACAGATTTATAATCTGGGAGAACTCATCTCTTGGCAAGTTTCGTGCTTAGATGCTTTCAGCACTTATCTCTTCCGCACTTAGCTACCCGGCAATGCGTCTGGCGACACAACCGGAACACCAGTGGTGCGTCCACTCCGGTCCTCTCGTACTAGGAGCAGCCCCAATCAATTCTCCAACGCCCACGGCAGATAGGGACCGAACTGTCTCACGACGTTCTAAACCCAGCTCGCGTACCACTTTAAATGGCGAACAGCCATACCCTTGGGACCTACTTCAGCCCCAGGATGTGATGAGCCGACATCGAGGTGCCAAACACCGCCGTCGATATGAACTCTTGGGCGGTATCAGCCTGTTATCCCCGGAGTACCTTTTATCCGTTGAGCGATGGCCCTTCCATTCAGAACCACCGGATCACTATGACCTACTTTCGTACCTGCTCGACTTGTCTGTCTCGCAGTTAAGCTTGCTTATACCATTGCACTAACCTGACGATGTCCGACCGTCATTAGCAAACCTTCGTGCTCCTCCGTTACTCTTTGGGAGGAGACCGCCCCAGTCAAACTACCCACCAGACACTGTCCGAGACCACGTTTCGTAATCTTCGTTAGAACATCAAACGTTAAAGGGTGGTATTTCAAGGACGACTCCATAATCACTGGCGTGACTACTTCTAAGTCTCCCACCTATCCTACACATCAAAATTCAATGTTCAGTGTCAAGCTATAGTAAAGGTTCACGGGGTCTTTCCGTCTAGCCGCGGGTACACCGCATCTTCACGGCGATTTCAATTTCACTGAGTCTCGGGTGGAGACAGCCTGGCCATCATTATGCCATTCGTGCAGGTCGGAACTTACCCGACAAGGAATTTCGCTACCTTAGGACCGTTATAGTTACGGCCGCCGTTTACTGGGGCTTCGATCAGGAGCTTCTCTTTCGATTACACCATCAATTAACCTTCCAGCACCGGGCAGGCATCACACCCTATACGTCCACTTTCGTGTTTGCAGAGTGCTGTGTTTTTAATAAACAGTTGCAGCCAGCTGGTATCTTCGACCGGTTCAACCTTCGCCCGCGAGGGACTACAATCTACGCCGGCGCACCTTCTCCCGAAGTTACGGTGCTATTTTGCCTAGTTCCTTCACCCGAGTTCTCTCAAGCGCCTGAGTATTCTCTACCTGACCACCTGTGTCGGTTTTCAGTACGGTTTAGTAAAGCCTTTCGCTTAGTGGCTTTTCCTGGAAGTGTGGTATCAGTTACTTCAACTCCGTAGAGCCTCGTCATCATCTCTCAGTGTTAAGGAAGTCCGGATTTGCCTAAACTTCCCACCTACCAACTTAAACGCACATATCCAACAGTGCGATAACCTAACCTACTCCGTCCCCACATCGCAGCTTTACCAAGTACAGGAATATTAACCTGTTTCCCATCGACTACGCTCTTCAGCCTCGCCTTAGGGGCCGACTCACCCTGCCCCGATTAACGTTGGACAGGAACCCTTGGTCTTCCGGCGAACGGGTTTTTCACCCGTTTTATCGTTACTTATGTCAGCATTCGCACTTGTGATACGTCCAGCATGCTTCTCAACACACCTTCATCCGCTTACACAACGCTCCCCTACCCAACAGACTTTCGTCTGATGCCGCAGCTTCGGTGCTATATTTGAGCCCCGTTACATCTTCCGCGCAGGCCGACTCGACTAGTGAGCTATTACGCTTTCTTTAAATGATGGCTGCTTCTAAGCCAACATCCTAGCTGTCTAAGCCTTCCCACTTCGTTTCCCACTTAATATAGACTTTGGGACCTTAGCTGGCGGTCTGGGTTGTTTCCCTCTCCACGACGGACGTTAGCACCCGCCGTGTGTCTCCTGAGTATCACTCTTCGGTATTCGTAGTTTGCATCGGGTTGGTAATCCGGGATGGACCCCTAGCCGAAACAGTGCTCTACCCCGAAGGTGTCCGCTCAAGGCTCTACCTAAATAGATTTCGGGGAGAACCAGCTATCTCCCGGTTTGATTGGCCTTTCACCCCAGCCACAAGTCATCCGCTAATTTTTCAACATTAGTCGGTTCGGTCCTCCAGTTAGTGTTACCCAACCTTCAACCTGCCCATGGCTAGATCACCGGGTTTCGGGTCTATACCTTGCAACTAGACGCCCAGTTAAGACTCGGTTTCCCTTCGGCTCCCCTATTCGGTTAACCTCGCTACAAAATATAAGTCGCTGACCCATTATACAAAAGGTACGCAGTCACCCTTTCAGGCTCCCACTGCTTGTACGTACAAGGTTTCAGGTTCTATTTCACTCCCCTCACCGGGGTTCTTTTCGCCTTTCCTTCACAGTACTGGTTCACTATCGGTCAATCAGGAGTATTTAGCCTTGGAGGATGGTCCCCCCATCTTCAAACAGGATATCACGTGTCCCGCCCTACTTATCGTTAGCTTAGTACCATAACCTGGACTTCGAGTACGGGGCTATCACCCTGTATCGCCAAGCTTCCCAGCTTGTTCCTCTGTCTCTGTCATTATCACTAACAGGCTCCTTCGCGTTCGCTCGCCGCTACTGACGAAATCTCGGTTGATTTCTTTTCCTCGGGGTACTTAGATGTTTCAGTTCTCCCGGTTTGCCTCACTTACCTATGGATTCAGTAAGTGATAGTAGATTCTTCATCTACTGGGTTTCCCCATTCGGATATCTTGGATTAAACGCCTCTTATCGACTCATCCAAGCTTTTCGCAGATTAGCACGTCCTTCTTCGCCTCTGATTGCCAAGGCATCCACCTTGTACGCTTAGTCACTTAACTATACAACCTCAAAAATTCTTGATGTTGTGTTTTCAACTAAACACTTGATTGCTTTTGTTCAATCAAGATTTTATTCTTACTCAGACTTTTTCTTATCCTTAAAAGGACTTGAAAGTCTCTTCAGTTTTTCAGCTTGTTTCCTAGTTGTTAAAGAACAGAAATAACATTTTCAGTTATCATCGTTAAATAAACTCATTAAAGTATTTTAACTATTAACTTACTCAATTTACTTAACGATGATAAGTGGTGGAGATAAGCGGGATCGAACCGCTGACCTCCTGCGTGCAAGGCAGGCGCTCTCCCAGCTGAGCTATATCCCCATGTCATCGTTTATTTATTACCTTATTCACCTTCATCACTCACTCAGTTTGAGTGGTGGGTCTGAGTGGACTTGAACCACCGACCTCACCCTTATCAGGGGTGCGCTCTAACCACCTGAGCTACAGACCCAAGGGAATAACGACTTTCTGCTCGATATTGTCTACAATATATCAATCAATCTGTGTGGACACTTATTGTCTCTCGTTTTTGGTAAGGAGGTGATCCAACCGCAGGTTCCCCTACGGTTACCTTGTTACGACTTCACCCCAGTCATGAATCATACCGTGGTAAACGCCCTCCAAAAGGTTAAGCTATCTACTTCTGGTACAACCCACTCCCATGGTGTGACGGGCGGTGTGTACAAGGCCCGGGAACGTATTCACCGCAACATTCTGATTTGCGATTACTAGCGATTCCGACTTCATGGAGTCGAGTTGCAGACTCCAATCCGGACTTAGACATACTTTGTGAGATTCGCTCCAGCTCGCACTATCGCTTCCCTCTGTATACGCCATTGTAGCACGTGTGTAGCCCTACTCGTAAGGGCCATGATGACTTGACGTCATCCCCACCTTCCTCCGGTTTATCACCGGCAGTCTCCTTTGAGTTCCCGACCTAATCGCTGGCAACAAAGGATAAGGGTTGCGCTCGTTGCGGGACTTAACCCAACATTTCACAACACGAGCTGACGACAGCCATGCAGCACCTGTCTCAGAGCTCCCGAAGGCACCAATCCATCTCTGGAAAGTTCTCTGGATGTCAAGAGTAGGTAAGGTTCTTCGCGTTGCATCGAATTAAACCACATGCTCCACCGCTTGTGCGGGCCCCCGTCAATTCATTTGAGTTTTAACCTTGCGGCCGTACTCCCCAGGCGGTCGATTTATCACGTTAGCTACGGGCGCCAAACTTAAAGCTCAACCCCCAAATCGACATCGTTTACAGCGTGGACTACCAGGGTATCTAATCCTGTTTGCTCCCCACGCTTTCGCACATGAGCGTCAGTACATTCCCAAGGGGCTGCCTTCGCCTTCGGTATTCCTCCACATCTCTACGCATTTCACCGCTACACGTGGAATTCTACCCCTCCCTAAAGTACTCTAGCGACCCAGTATGAAATGCAATTCCCAGGTTAAGCCCGGGGCTTTCACACCTCACTTAAGTCACCGCCTGCGTGCCCTTTACGCCCAGTTATTCCGATTAACGCTCGCACCCTCCGTATTACCGCGGCTGCTGGCACGGAGTTAGCCGGTGCTTCTTCTGTAGTTAACGTCAATCACCTAGTCTATTAAACTAAATGCCTTCCTCGCTACCGAAAGAACTTTACAACCCGAAGGCCTTCTTCATTCACGCGGCATGGCTGCGTCAGGGTTGCCCCCATTGCGCAATATTCCCCACTGCTGCCTCCCGTAGGAGTCTGGGCCGTGTCTCAGTCCCAGTGTGGCTGGTCATCCTCTCAGACCAGCTAGAGATCGTCGGCTTGGTGAGCCTTTACCTCACCAACTACCTAATCCCACTTGGGCTCATCCTATGGCATGTGGCCCGAAGGTCCCACACTTTAATCTTTCGATATTACGCGGTATTAGCTACAGTTTCCCGTAGTTATCCCCCTCCATAAGCTAGATTCCCAAGCATTACTCACCCGTCCGCCACTCGTCATCAAAGAAGCAAGCTTCTTTATGTTACCGTTCGACTTGCATGTGTTAAGCCTGCCGCCAGCGTTCAATCTGAGCCATGATCAAACTCTTCAATTCAAGTTCAATCGCTCAATACTGCTGACATAAAATGTCACTACTTAAAAAGTATTATGAATTTCTAGTTAGCACCTATTAAGACTTCAAAATTAAAAATATTTTTAAAACAAGTCAATCAACAAGTGCCCACACAGATTGTCTGATATATTGTTAAAGAGCAAAAAAGAACGACGCACTGGTTTTTCTAAAGCTTCACAACAGCGCGTCGTTGTGTGGGGCGTATTATAGGCATTTCAGATGCCTTTGCAAGCACTTTTTAAAAAAAATTGTTCGATAGATGATTTTTTATACGCACAGCCTTTAAGTAAGTCTATTCAACCTTTTTTAAAGTCCTTTTACAACGCCTAAATCCATTTGCAGAAAGTATTTCATTAAGTTTATTAAGCCCTTTCTCCTTTTCTTTCTCAGTATAAAACTCACAATTACGATTTTCTAAAGCGCCACGAAGTCGCCAATAAAAAGCTTCAGTTGCACCAATATCCGCTTTTTTCAAACGAACAATTGCATTTTCAGCACCTATTTGTCGTAAGATATCCACATTATCAATACCGACTTTCTTTAGTGCTCGTTCATATTTAACAGATAAATTCGGTAAATCACGAATCCGTCCAATCTTAGAGAGCACAGACTCGAGTTTTTCCTTCCTTATTTGAGTTATTGAAAGAATGATCAAAGTTCTCATTAAGACATTATCTTTCAAGATACTTTCAGTTAAAGCATAATAATCAGATAACACAAAGCGTTTATTGAGCTCATTTGTTGCAAAGGCTTTGCAGCCCAACCCTTTTAATTTTACAGAAAGTTCACCTTTAGCCCTCAAGTAAACCTTATTATTAATCCAAACAGCAAACATATCCTTATCTTTATGGAATAATCCATATCCAGTAAATAGGTTTTTGCTTGTTACATCTCCAATCAGTTGATTTAGTAAATTACACACTCTGATAATATTATCATTGGGTATTGTTAGGATTTTCATTTTAAAGCTCTCCTTAGAGTAAGGTTTATTTTATTTAGCTATAACTAAGAAGCACCACTATAGAATAGTTATATCATAATCAATCAGGTATAACTAAAAGATTTTTTCAATTTTGTGAGATAGATCGCAAATGTAAAATTTATTTAAAAACAAACAAGTAGATTTGATAAAACAAGATTATAATTAACAACTTAAGCCTATTAAAAAATTGTAATATATAGGAATAAATAATGATAACTGGACTTGTTCTTGAAGGCGGAGGCATGAGAGGGATGTTTACAGCTGGTGTCCTTGATGCACTCATGGAACAACACATCGAAATAGATAAAATTATTGGCGTTTCTGCGGGCGCATTATTTGGCATAAATTATGCATCCAATCAAAAAGAAAGAGCATTGAGATATAACCTAAAATATCTTAACGATAAACGTTACATGGGATTTCATAGCCTTTTTACAACAGGCAACATTGTCAATAAAGACTTCGCTTTCTATGATCTCCCCTTTAATCTAGACCCTTTTGATCAAAATGAATTCGAGAAATCTCATATTGATTTCTATTTGACTGCCACAAACATTGAGAATGGTAAAGCTGAATATTTCAAAATCGAAAATGTTTTCAAAGAAATGGAATACTTCAGAGCAACCTCGGCCATGCCTTTTGTATCGCAATTTGTTGAAATCAATGGGCAAAAATATCTAGACGGTGGAATTGCTGATAGTATTCCATTTGAAAAAGCACAAGAGCTCGGTTGTGATAAAATTATCATTGTTTTAACCCAACCTATCGACTACCGTAAAACAAAATCTTCTTCTTTTTTATTCAAGCTTTTTTATCGCAAATATCCACACTTAGTTAAAACCTTAGAAAATCGCTACCGCACTTATAATGAACAAGTAGAAGAAATCATTCGTTTAGAAAAACAAAATAAAATCTTTGTGATCCGTCCAAATGTACCGCTCAATATAGGTCGATTAGAACGAGATGAAATCAAAATAAGAACTGTATATGAACTGGGTGAAAAAATTCTCTCAGCACAAATTCAAGATCTAAAAAAATACTTAAGAAGTTGATTTTAAATAAACTATTTCTCAAATTTGGAATCTGGTTCACATTTTTTCGTCAAGGAAAAAATTTTCTCTTGATACTGTACATCAATACAGATATAATCTAGCCAAATTTAGATAACTCTATTTAAGAAGGTTTTATATGGCAACTCAAGAAGAAAAGCAAAAAGCGCTCGCAGCAGCACTTGGTCAAATTGAAAAACAATTCGGTAAAGGCTCAATTATGAAATTGGGCGATACTCAAGCCCTTGATGTTGAATCTGTTTCAACTGGTTCTTTAGGTCTTGATGTCGCTCTTGGTATTGGTGGTTTACCAATGGGTCGTATTGTTGAAATTTTTGGACCTGAATCTTCTGGTAAAACAACTTTAACTTTATCTGTTATCGCTCAAGCACAAAAAGTGGGTAAAACCTGTGCCTTTATCGATGCGGAGCATGCACTTGATCCTATTTATGCAGCGAAACTTGGCGTTGATGTGAAAGAGCTCTTAGTCTCCCAGCCAGACAACGGGGAACAAGCGCTTGAAATTTGTGATGCCTTAGTACGTTCTGGTGCTGTAGATGTCGTCATCGTGGACTCGGTTGCTGCACTTACCCCAAAAGCTGAAATTGAAGGTGAAATGGGTGATTCACACATGGGTTTACAAGCGCGTTTAATGTCTCAAGCACTACGTAAATTAACTGGTCAAATCAAAAATGCAAACTGTCTCGTTATCTTCATTAACCAAATTCGTATGAAAATTGGTGTCATGTTTGGTAACCCAGAAACCACAACTGGTGGTAACGCGCTAAAATTCTACTCTTCTGTTCGTTTAGATATCCGCCGTACTGGTTCAGTTAAAGATGGAGATGAGGTCATTGGTAACGAAACTCGTGTTAAAGTAGTTAAAAACAAATTAGCCGCACCTTTCCGCCAAGTAGATTTCCAAATTCTTTATGGAGAAGGTATCTCTAAAGCAGGCGAATTAATTGAACTTGGTGTTAAACACAAACTTGTTGAGAAATCCGGTGCGTGGTATGCATATAACGGTGAAAAAATTGGTCAAGGTAAAGCTAATGCAATGAAATGGTTACATGAAAATCCTGCTAAATCAGACGAACTTGAAGCGAAGCTTCGTGCTGAATTAGTCGCTAACCCAGAACAAGCATTAATGGCTGATATTGAACAATCTAATGATGACGCAGAAAGCGATTTCTAATCACTAAAAGTGCGGTCAAAATTGACCGCACTTTTCATTTCAACCGTATTTCACCTAAAAGGAATTTCTATGTCTTCTCTTGCTTTGAGCTATGTCGTTAATTTACTTGCTCGACGTGAATATAGCGAATTTGAACTACGCAATAAAATGCAGGAAAAAGCATTTACAGAAGATGAGATCGATGAAACGATTGCTTACTGTCAGAAAAAAAACTGGCAAAATGATAAGCGATTTGCTGAAAATTATTTACACGCACGTTCGCAACGTAGGTATGGTGCAAATCGTATTAAACAAGAATTACGTCAACTGAAAGGTGTATCTTCAGACGTAATTAATGAAGTTCTCGCAGAAAGTGAAATTAATTGGATTGAAATAGCAGAAAAGGTTCTACACAAAAAGTTTCCTAATTATGCAGAACCTCAACCAATCAAAATCAAACAAAAAATTTGGCAATATATGCTCTCTCATGGATTCTATTCTGAAGAATTTAGCGATTTTATCGGAAATGGAATAGAAGACTGATGAGCCTAAAGAAATAAATCCCTAATACTGTAAAAATTAAACAACCAACTAAATGATTCACTAAAACGAACAATCCATTTACCCACTCTTCTTTAAAAAAGAGTTCTATTACTTCGCCTGAAAAAGAAGAAAAGGTGGTGAGAGCACCAAGAAATCCAGTCACTAAGAATAATCGCCATTCAGGGCTAAATTGAGGAAATAACCAAAAGGCTGCCACTAAAATCCCCATCAAAAAACAGCCAATAAAGTTCGCCACAAGTGTACCAAATGCAAGTGAACTAAACAGGGAATTAAGCCATAGACCTAATCCCCAGCGTAAAGAGGCTCCGATCGCTGCACCTGCACTAACCAGAAAAATTGACTGAAACATCTATTTAATACCAAAAAGTGCAGCTAAATGTTTGGCCACTGCTTCGTCTTTATTGAACCCAATCTCTTCCAATTCAGGGCAAGCTTCTTTTAGACGAGGATCAGCATTCGCCATCACATAACCTTTACCAGCCAAAGAAAGCATTTCAACATCATTCTGACCATCACCAAAAGCAATACAATCTTTTAATCCATAATTTCTATTTTCTAATAGATGAACTAATGCATCACCTTTAGATACATTTTTGTTCATGACCTCTAAACAAGTCACAGCGGAATAAACAATTGTCGTTTTATCACCAAAATGTGTTCTAAGATAATCTTCCAGTTCTACAAGATCTTTTGGGTCACGAGCAATAAAAAATACTTTTTCAGTTCCTCTTCCGTGATGTTTTGTGAAATCAACCACCTCATACATGAAACCTGAATCCTTGTGATATTTTGCTAATTCAGGCACATCTATATTGATAAACCAACCATCATCTTGATAAGTATTGATACAAATCTTGGTACGATCAAAAGGGATTTTATACAACTCAAGTACGATTTCATCTGGAAGGCTATTGCTATAAATAAGGTTACCTTTTAGGTCGCGTACTCTCGCTCCATTGGAAGTGATCATTACAGCATGCTCCGCTCCAATCTTACCTAAAATAGAAGAAACATCCGTATGATTACGGCCAGTTGCTAAAATAATATCAACACCTTTTTGTTCTAATTTATTTAATATCTCAATTGTAAAATTACCAATTACATGATTAGTATTGAGTAATGTACCGTCAAGATCAGAAACAACGGCTTTAAATGGAAGTTGTTGCATAAAACCACCTGTATAAAAAATGAGTCTGTATCATACCAAAACGACACGATTTTTGACCGCACTTTCTATCATAAAAATGACATTCATTGATAAAAAACAAAAAGGCGCATCTTTCGATACGCCTTCTTAATCTAATTTGTTACAGTTAATACATCAATTATTTGATGATTTTCGCAACAACGCCAGCACCTACTGTACGGCCACCTTCACGGATTGCGAAACGTAAACCTTGGTCCATCGCGATTGGGTGGATTAAGCTTACTGTCATTTTGATGTTATCACCAGGCATTACCATTTCCACGCCTTCTGGTAATTCAATTGTACCAGTTACGTCAGTTGTACGGAAATAGAACTGTGGACGGTAACCTTTGAAGAATGGAGTATGACGACCACCTTCTTCTTTTGATAATACGTAAACTTCTGATTCGAAATCAGTGTGTGGCGTGATTGAACCTGGTTTCGCTAATACTTGACCACGTTCGATTTCTTCACGTTTGGTACCACGTAATAATGCACCAATGTTCTCACCTGCACGACCTTCGTCAAGTAATTTACGGAACATTTCAACACCAGTTACAGTTGTTTTAGTTGTTGGTTTGATACCAACGATTTCAACTTCATCACCAGTGCGGATGATACCACGCTCAACACGACCTGTTACTACTGTGCCACGACCTGAAATTGAGAACACGTCTTCGATTGGAAGAAGGAACGGTTGGTCAATTGCACGCTCTGGCTCAGGAATGTAAGTATCTAAGTGGTTTGCTAACTCAAGGATTTTTTCTTCCCATTCTGCTACGCCGTTTAATGCTTGTAATGCAGAACCACGTACGATTGGTGTATCGTCACCTGGGAAGTCATATTGAGAAAGAAGTTCACGAACTTCCATTTCTACTAATTCTAATAACTCTTCGTCATCTACCATGTCGCATTTGTTTAAGAATACGATGATGTAAGGTACACCTACTTGGCGACCTAATAAGATGTGCTCACGAGTTTGTGGCATTGGACCATCTGTCGCTGCTACTACTAAGATAGCACCGTCCATTTGCGCCGCACCGGTAATCATGTTTTTAACATAGTCCGCGTGTCCTGGGCAGTCAACGTGTGCGTAGTGGCGAGTTGGAGTATCGTATTCAACGTGTGATGTGTTGATGGTGATACCACGTGCTTTTTCTTCTGGCGCGTTATCGATTTGGTCGAATGCACGAGCTGCACCACCGTAGTGTTTTGCTAATACGGTTGTGATTGCTGCTGTTAAAGTTGTTTTACCGTGGTCAACGTGGCCGATTGTACCCACGTTTACGTGCGGTTTTGTACGTTCAAATTTTTCTTTAGACATTTAAAGAGTCCCTCTAAATAGACACGGTTATCGATGGGTAAATTAAACCACATTAACCAATAAAATCATTACTATTTAATAAAGGAAAGAGGAATTTGGAAGGTGGTGCTGATAGGCGGATTTGAACCGCCGACCTCACCCTTACCAAGGGTGCGCTCTACCAACTGAGCTATATCAGCGTTTGGAGCGGGCAGCGGGAATCGAACCCGCATCATTAGCTTGGAAGGCTAAGGTAATAGCCATTATACGATGCCCGCAGTCCTAAATTCATCTGTCCCATCAGAATTCATTTAGAAAATGGTGGAGGGAGAAGGATTCGAACCTTCGAAGGCTGAGCCAACAGATTTACAGTCTGCCCCTTTGGCCGCTCGGGAACCCCTCCACGCTAAATGAATACTTGTTTACTAAAGGATGGTGCCGACTACCGGAATCGAACTGGTGACCTACTGATTACAAGTCAGTTGCTCTACCTACTGAGCTAAGTCGGCGTGTTGTAAGCAAGTGAGGCGTATTATATGGAAAATTTTATGCCTGACAAGTTTTTTTTATGAAAAATGCGTTTTTTTTAACTATTCGTCTAATTTACAAGCAAAAAGCCACATTCTTGCTTTAAAACTCACCAGTTTTAATAAAAAACGATGATCACAACTCATTTATAAGGTATATTTTGCCCAATTTTTTCACTCTAGATATAAAGCACCGTGGAAATTACCGAACAACTCACACCCTTTCTGAACTTTAGTCGTCAGCAATGGGCTGAATTAAGAAAATCTGTTCCGCTAAAATTAACGGAGCAAGATCTCAAACCGCTTTTAGGTTTTAATGAAGAGCTTTCTCTTGATGAAGTGAGCACCATTTACCTGCCACTTGCACGTCTCATCAACTACTATATTGATGAAAACCTTCACCGCCAGACCGTTTTAAATCGTTTTCTTGGCGGACAAAGCCCTAAAGTTCCTTACATCATTAGTATCGCTGGCAGTGTAGCTGTCGGGAAAAGTACATCGGCACGTATTTTGCAATCTTTGCTAACCCACTGGCCGACCGAACGAAAAGTTGATTTAATCACTACCGATGGTTTCCTGTATCCATTAGAAAAACTAAAAAAAGACGATTTGCTACAGAAAAAAGGCTTCCCTATTTCTTATGATACGGCCAAATTAATTCGTTTTTTAGCTGATATCAAATCAGGCAAGCCATCTGTAAAATCGCCTATTTATTCTCATCTGACTTACGATATCGTTCCTGATAAATTTGATATTGTTGATCAACCAGATATTTTAATTTTAGAAGGATTAAACGTTCTCCAAACGGGTTCAAATAAAGCCAATCAAACCTTCGTGTCTGATTTTGTAGATTTCTCCATTTACGTTGATGCTGACGAGAACTTACTCAAAGAATGGTACATCAAGCGATTTTTAAAATTCCGTCAAAGTGCTTTCACCAATCCGGATTCCTATTTTAAACATTATGCAAATCTCTCTGAACAAGAAGCTATTGAAACGGCTGGCAACATTTGGGACAACATTAATGGATTAAATTTAAGACAAAACATTCTGCCGACTCGTGAGCGCGCCAATCTTATTCTTAGAAAAGGTGAAAATCACGAAGTTGAGTTAGTGAAATTAAGAAAATAAAAAAGAGCGGTCAACTTGATCGCTCTTTTTCTCACTGCCTTACGACATTCTACCATTCTCAATGCCAATCACCTGATCACAAATAGCCATAGTAGATTGGCGATGACTCACGAGAATAATCAATTTTTCAGCTTTTACATCGAGTAATGATTTCAAAATCATTGCTTCGTTTAAGCTATCCAAATTGCTGGTTGGCTCATCGAGTAAAATAATCGGCGCATTATGCAAGAATGCTCGGGCAATACCGATACGTTGTTTTTCACCGTCAGAGAGATTGCCGCCCAACTCCGTCATTTTTGTTTGATAACCTTGTGGCAAGCTTAAAATGAAATCATGAATTGAGGCTTTCTTCGCCGCTTCCATAATTTCTTCTAACGTTGCATCACGGCGCGCAAGGCGAATATTTTCCTCAATGGTTTCGTTGAAAATATAGGTTTGCTGAGTAATGTACGCCATATTGTCACGCAAACTACGGGTGTTGATATTCGGTAAAGTTTCACCGTTAATTTTAATGCTGCCTGATTTTGGATCGTAAAAACGCATCAGCAATTTTAACAGGGTACTTTTACCGCTGCCGCTTCTGCCATGAATCCCTAAGATTTCACCTTTTTTCACAGATAAGCTGACATCCGATAAAATTTGTTCTTCGCCGTAAGCGAAATTTACGTTCTCAACATCAATGCGAGAAACGTCCTTCAAATCGACCGCACTTTCTACGTCTTTTAACTCAGGTTCTTCCGCTAATAAACTTAATACTCGCTCACCTGAAGCCAAAGTTTGTAATAAGTTGCTTGAAAGGTTGCTTAAGGCGATAACTGGGCCATAACTCGACATTAATAAAATCACGCCAATTAAAAAGACAGCAAAATCAATTTTATCTAAGCTAAATAAAATTAAGCCAGTAAACAGCATAATGATGTTGAAAACAGATACGGCCACTTCAGTGTAAACGCGCACTTTTGCTTCTTGGTCTTTGATGCGCTCAAAAGCCGTATCGATTTTTTGGCTACGTTGTTGAATTTCTGCTAAGCGTTGTTGTGCATAGCCGAAAAGTTGAATTTCTTTCATACCACGCACGCTGTCGAGGAAGAAATCATTCATTTCGCCCACTAATTCACGATAACGTCTGCCATCTTCACGCGCTAATTTAGTGGTGATAATGGGTAAAATCACACCCACCGTTAAATAAGCGGCTAATGCAACAAATACAAACCAACCTGAAAGATGCGCAAAGACCAACAATAAAATCGCAGAGGTAAAGAACGCAATCATAATTGGTGCAATGGTGTGCGCATAAAACACTTCGAGTAATTCGATATCGTTGGTCACCAATGACACTAATTGCCCAGCTTGTTTATCTTGCAACTTCACGAAAGCCAAACGGCGTAAAGAAGAAAACACTTTGTCACGCAATAATGCCAATAATTTAAAAGCAATATAATGCCCAGACATTTGCTCTAAATAACGCAACGCGCCACGAGCCACCGCCAATACAATAAGTGCGGTCAAAATTCCGGAGAAACTTAAATGCGTGTCAAAGTTTAAGAGATTCACTAACCCCATCGCACCCAGCACCATAATAAAGATGGCAGCCAAGAAACCGAGCGTACCCATAGTAATGGTAAACGCCATAATATGTGCGAGTGGAGTCACTAATTTCAACAAATGCCCCATTACAACAAAACCATTTTTACGCATTTGCCACCTCTCTAATTTGTTCTAAATCTTTTTGTTGTTGGAACATTTCAGCATACGCCCCTTGTTTTGCCATTAAGGTTTCGTGTGTGCCTTGCTCAATCAATTTGCCTTGATCAAGTACGTTAATACAGTCCGCATTTACCGCATTTGCCAAGCGGTGAGAAATCATCACAATGGTTTTTTGTTGTTTAAATTGTTGAATAAACTGCAAAATAATTTCTTCGCTTTCCACATCAATATTACTGGTCGCTTCATCAAAAATATAAAGCTCGGCATTGTGTAGTAAAGCACGCGCTAAGGCTAAACGTTGAATCTGACCGCCCGATAAATTCGCACCTCGACTTAATAGCTGCATATCTAACCCGCCATTTTCGCGTACAAATTGGGCAAGATTCACTTGTTCTAAACACGCATAAATTTGCTCGTCTGTGGCATTAATTTTCGCCATGGTCATATTTTCACGCAGCGAGCCTTTAAACACGTAGCTGCTATGGCTCACCAACGATACTTTTTGATAGAAAGAAGTGCGGTCTATTTCTGAGGCGTTTTGTCCATTAAACAAAATCTCACCTTGTTGCGCTTTATTAAAGCCCATCAACAACGAAACCAAGGTTGATTTACCGCAACCACTTTTACCCACAAACACAGAAAGTTGGTTTGGTTGAATCGTTAAAGTTAAACCCTGAATGGCTGGTTTTTCTGCAGAGTACGCAAAATGTAGATCTTTAATTTCCACTTGAACGTTATTTTTGGCTTCAAAATCCACCGCACTTTGTTGGGTTTCCACTGGTGTATCAAGCAATGTGAAAATCTTATCTGAAGCTGCTTTACCATTCATCGCCACATGGAAGAATGAACCAAGCAAACGAAGCGGAATAAAGAACTCGGAAGAAAGGAGAATAAATAAAATCACGCCTAACACGCTGAGTTGTGCATCTTGGAATTGCAATAGTGCGGTTAAAATCCCGATTGCAGCACCACCGTAAGCAAGTAAATCCATCAGTGATACCGAGTTAAGCTGCATAGTAAGCACTTTCATGGTAATTTTGCGGAAATGCTCAGCCTCTTTATCCATCTCTTTCGCTTTGTAAGCGTCATCTTGATAGATTTTTAGCGTAATTAAACCTTGTAGGTTATCTAAAAAGCTGCTGCCTAATCCCACATAAATGGACCAATATTTTGCCAAGAGTTTTTTCGCAATTTTATTCACCGCAATAATTGACATAGGGATAAGCGGCACGCAAATTAATAAAATAATGGCTGTTTTAAAGCTGAAAAAAATCAGGAAAGCAAAGAGTGTAAGCGGTGCAAGCAAGCTATAAAAAAGCTGCGGCAAATAACGCCCAAAGTAGATTTCAAGCTGTTCTACACCTTCTGATGCCACTTGGATAATGCTTGAAGTAGATTGTTGATTCACTTGGTTAAGCGGCATAGAAGCCAATTTACGGTAGATAAGGCTACGCAATTCATGCTTCACTTTTGTGCTGGCAAAATAAGACGCCTGCACTGATTTTTTACCCGCAAAAGCACGTAATGCCAATGCCGCAATTAAAATCACACCTAAACCCACCGCACTTGACATCGTCAACTCTTTAAAATAAGCGGCTTGTAAAATATAAGAAAACACGACGGCACTAATAATCCCGCCAACTAACGCCACCCAATTCCACAACACCGTGACACCAATCCATTTTTTACTATCGGCCACCGTGTTAATTAGGCGTTTATCTATCATCATAATGATTGCTCCTAAAATAAAAAGAAGTACGCATAGAATTGCGTACTTAATGTAGGGTGGGCTTCAGCCCACCAAAATATCTCACGATTGTTTGTTGGTGGGCTGAAGCCCACCCTACAAATTAATTAGAATCGAATTTCTACAGAGGCAGAGAAGTTACGACCTGGTTGGTAATAACGTTGAAGCCCTGGATAACCACCATACTTATAGTGAGGTCTTAAGCCTACAGAGTTTATTTTACCACCTGTATTATCTAATCCACGCAAAGTATCCCAAGTGTGGTATTTACGATTAAATATATTATAAATTCCCGCACGTAAAATGATATTTTCAGTTGGTTTATAGAAGCCAAACATATCGAATACAAAGGCTTTTGAATTTAAATGTTTCCAAGTTTCTAACTCTGTTTCATGAGCCTCCTCCGTACATTTAATTTCAAATTCTTCACCAATACCATAGTATTCATAGTAAGGATTAGGAACACGTTCTTTTTTTACACAACGCTCAACTGTCTTAAGATATTTAGCATTTTTCGCTTTTTGTGCTCCGAGATAAGTTAAACGAGAGAAAATACCCCACTTACCGTCAGGCTGCTCATAATCTAAGCCAATAATCGCTTTAACTGGTTGAATTGACATTAAACTTGCACCATTAGACATACTTCCTTTGCTATAACCTAAAGAACCAAATAATTTCCAGCCATTTGGCATTGGTGTAACTTCATTTAAATTAAGTCTACCGGTAAATTCGACACCGTAAATTTTTGCAGAATCAATATTTTGCATTTGTTGAACCGGACGCCAACGCCACATACTTCCATAGTAGTTATAATATTCCCATGTTTCTTGTTCATATAAGAAATCTTTATACCGAGAATGATGTAAATTCAAAGATAATTCACCTAAATGCCCTTTACCTAATAAGTTAAGATTTTGGGTCAAACTTTTTTCTGCTTTGAGATTAGGATTTGACATCCAAGCGCCGGCAGCATTATCCCGATAATCAAAATACATTTCTGAAGCATTTGGCATACGGAAACCGGAACCAATGCTGTAACCTAATTTCCAATTATCATTAATGTTTTTTTCCAGCCCAGCTATCCAACTAATGTTATGGAATTTAGCATCATCAGCCTTACGGCAGTTTTTACACTCTAATACACCTAAACTGCCTTGGGCATATTTTGCCCAGTCGTAGCGAATACCTAAGTGTGATTTCCATTCTGGCGTAAATTGAATCTCATCATGTAATGAGATATTGTAATGACGTGTTTTAACAGGATACATCATTGTTGAATCTTTCGAATCTACCCATTCTTTAACGCCATCATAGTTATTGTCTACATAAACAGAATCTTGATGCAAAATATCAAATTTTCGTTCAGAAATAGCGGTTCTAAGTGAAAAAGTATGATTAGTTGTTCCCAAATCAATTGGTTGGCTATCTATACGAAAATTAATTCGTTTAAATTTAGTGTTAAAAAAACGAAGGTTATTATCACTAGGCTCTCTAGGTTTAGCAGGGCTCCAAGCTGTCGCAGGCTTAGCTCTATACCCCTCATAATTATAGGCTGCGGTTTGTGTTTTTTGATAATCCACATCCGTTTTAACCAATGCAATCACTTTTGAATCAGGCATATATTCATAAAAAACATTGACTGTATCTCGTTTCGCACGGTCGTCAGCTTCACGCCAGTTGTTTTCAGACGTCACAGCTGAATCTTCGATAATATAATTTTTATTGCGTGAGCCACTATAAGAAATCCCAACGCGTTGACTATCACTAAAACGATATGCAAATTTAGCTAAATAGCTGTGATTATTATGCGTTGAATCATCAGGGGTTTGTTTACTGTAACCACGAGAACGTGTGTAGTACGAATCTTCAGGAATGGTATAACCACCAGCACTTTTCATTTCATGCCCATGGCGATTAGAATAAAGCAATAAGGCTTCCGCTTTTTCACCGGCATATGCCACACCTAAAGTATTAGTCCAATCATTATTACGAGATGCATAACCAGTACGATATAACGCACCAAATTTTCGACCGTTTCTTACAATATCAAAGGGTTCAAGAGTACGATAATTAACCCCCCACCAATATTACCACTCCCCTGGTTGAAAGAATCTGCCCCTTTAGCAATATCAATGGTTCTAGCTAATTCAGGGTCGATACTTTGACGAGAAGTATTCAAGTTACCATAACGTTTGTAAAGTGAGTTTTCCTCAGAATCTGGCAAAGCTACGCCATCAATACTAATACCCACACGGTTATCTTCTACACCACGAATAGCGAAACCTTTTTGATGACGACCTTGATCGACCACCCCAACATCAGGGCTATAACGCACAAGATCTTTATTATTTTGAATGAGTTCTTGTTGAATAATCTTCGCTGTTTTCTTTTCAGAATGATTAGCCTTTGTAGAGCTATCCAATTCTGTAGAAACATTTATCGTTTCTAATTGTTCCTCAGCAAAGGAAGATTGAGAAATGGATACTGCAGCAACAGGCAAAATCCCGTAAGTCACTGCTAAAAATGCATTCTTTTTCATATCGTTATCCTTAAATAATAAAAGCACAGAGATTATAAAAAAGAAAATAAGAAAAAAACAGACAAGATTGAGAATTATTTTTATTTTTGTGATCTAACTCAAAAAAATACCGCACTCGGTTTCCCAAAGTGCGGTCATTTTTAATGATATTTTTGAGTGTTAGACTAAACGTCTAGGTTTGCTCTTAATGCATTCATTTCAATGAATTCACGGCGAGGTTCAACTTCATCACCCATCAATGTGGTGAAGAGTTGGTCTGCAGCAACAGCATCTTTAATTGATACTTTTAACATACGACGAGCATTTGGATCCATGGTGGTTTCCCAAAGTTGCTCAGCGTTCATTTCACCTAACCCTTTATAGCGTTGGATTTCTAAGCCACGACGAGATTCTTTCATCAACCATTCAACAGCTTGTTCAAATGATTGAACGGGTTGAGTTTTTTCACCACGAGTAACGTAAGCACCCTCTTCTAGCAAGCCATTCACTTGCTGAGCGAATGCGGTAATCTTTGCAAATTCATTGCCCGTCACAAAATCAAAGTTGATGAAGTAATCAGTATCAATACCATGTTTACGAACAGTAATGACTGCTTCATATACTTGGCGTTCGCTGTTAAATTGAGTTCTCGCTGAATATAAATGCGCTTCTGTTTCTTTTTCAGTTAGGTACGCAACAAAAGCATTCGCCCAATTTTCGACTGCACTTTCATTACGCATTAACTCAATGGTTAATTGTGGTTGGTAAACCAAGCCTTGTAACAATGGCTCAGGATAGTAACGGCTTAAACGAGTAATTAATTTCTGAACATTGTTATATTCGCCTACTAATTTCTCAAACACTAAATCATTCATTGCCGGTGCATTAGCACTGATATGCAACGCTGCACCATCTAACGCAAGCATTAACTCATATTGCACCATTTCGTCGTTATCTTTGATGTAACGCTCTTGTTTACCTTTTTTCACTTTATAAAGTGGCGGCTGAGCAATATACACGTAACCACGCTCAATTAATTCCGGCATTTGACGATAGAAGAAGGTCAACAATAAAGTACGAATATGTGAACCGTCCACGTCCGCATCGGTCATGATAATGATGTGATGATAACGTAATTTATCCGGATTATATTCATCACGCCCAATACCACAGCCAAGCGCCGTAATTAATGTGCCCACTTCTTGAGAAGAAAGCATTTTGTCAAAACGTGCTTTTTCAACGTTAAGAATTTTACCTTTTAATGGCAAAATCGCTTGAGTTTTACGATCACGACCTGATTTTGCCGAACCACCCGCAGAATCCCCCTCCACGAGGTAAAGTTCTGAAAGAGCTGGGTCTTTTTCTTGGCAGTCTGCTAATTTACCCGGAAGACCTGCAATATCTAATGCGCCTTTGCGGCGGGTCATTTCACGGGCTTTACGCGCTGCTTCACGTGCACGTGCAGCCGTAATAATTTGATTTACAATGATTTTCGCATCGGCTGGATTTTCTAATAAATATTCCTGCATACGCTCATTCATAGCAGATTCAACCGCACTTTTCACTTCAGAAGACACTAATTTGTCTTTTGTTTGTGAAGAGAATTTCGGATCTGGCACTTTCACTGAGATAATCGCAACCAAACCTTCACGCGCGTCGTCACCTGAAGTGCTCACTTTCTCTTTTTTCAGTAACCCTTCGCTTTCCATATAGTTATTTAAGCTACGCGTTAACGCACCACGGAAACCGGCTAAGTGAGTACCACCATCACGTTGTGGAATGTTATTGGTAAAGCAATAAACGTTTTCATTTACGCCATCATTCCATTGCAATGCGACTTCCACGCCAATGCCGTCTTTTTCAGCTGAAAAATAGAATGGTTTTGGGTGAATTGGATTTTTATTTTTATTTAAATATTCAACGAACGCTTGAATACCACCTTCATAATGGAAGTGATCTTCTGTGCCATCACGTTTATCGATTAAACGAATGGATACACCAGAATTTAAGAATGAAAGCTCACGTAGGCGTTTTGCTAAAATTTTGTAATCGAAAGTTGTAATTGCAAAGATTTCTGGACTTGGCCAGAAACGCACCGTTGTACCCGTCGCTTGAGTTTCACCGATAACGGTTAAAGGCCCTTGAGGCTCACCTAAGTGGTAGAATTGCTCGTGCACATGACCTTGGCGACGAATAGTTAATTGCAATTTATCAGAAAGTGCATTTACTACCGAAACACCTACGCCGTGTAAACCGCCTGATACTTTATAAGAGTTATCATCGAATTTACCACCTGCATGAAGCACTGTCATAATAACTTCTGCCGCCGAAACACCTTCTTCTGGGTGAATATCTACTGGAATACCACGGCCGTCATCTTGTACGGAAACAGAATTGTCATCATGAATAGTAACAATAATATCGGAACAATAACCGGCAAGCGCTTCATCGATCGCATTATCCACTACCTCAAACACCATATGGTGTAGGCCTGTTCCATCATCGGTATCCCCAATATACATGCCCGGACGTTTCCGAACCGCATCAAGCCCTTTTAAGACTTTAATACTTGATGCACCATAAGCATTTTCTGTAACCGGTGTTTCTGACATAGTTTTTCTCTATTTTGTAATGAAAATTGTGTGGAATTGTAGCAAAAAACTGACTATTTTGCGAAATAAAAGTGCGGTCAAAATTTTCAGTGTTAAAAAACTAATAAATAAGTACATAGCATATAAAACAAAAAAACGAGTTTTTATCTAAACTCGTCTTTTTTATTGTATTAACACTTATTTCCAAATATGGTTATTTAACCCGAGTTCTTTCACCATATCTATGAAACTTTTGATACTCGAAATATAATCTCGAATCGTATTGTCTTCTAGCAAGGACTTTTCAAAAGATGGTTCAAAACTATTCTTTCCTAAATTAACCGCAACGATCACTTCTCGGTTACGAAGCACCATCGAAATAGGGCATTAAATTTCTCTTTCAATCCACAAAAGCGTTCCATTAACTTAGGTGATAAGGCATATCTTGCTAAGATTTGATCTTCAGTGAAAACGTCAAAGTAACGATTAAAAGATATGTTATCCATCAAAGCAATTTTACCTTCTTTTCTCAGCCCCGCTTCCTTCTTATCACAAACATAAACCCAATGGGTAAGTTCTTTAGGAAAAGTTGGTTTGAATAAAATACCTTGAAAATTCTGAGCACCTAATGCCTTAACCGATTTCTCTTTCAACTCCATGTTAAATGCTGAAAAATCACAGATTTCAACCTCTGTCTGATTAAACTTACCAAAAATTAAATCCTCACTACGGAACGTTGCGGGACCACTATCATAAACGGAGAGGAAATCAGCAATACTCAGACCTCTATCAACGTTAAAGTGGAAGCCAAATTCCTGGACAATTGTATTAATCACTCGAGTTTTAAATTCTGCAATAAAGCGCTTATATTTAAAAAATAAATGACGAAAAGAATAAATGAGTAAGCCAAGAATTTAGTTTTATCCACTTCCCTATTCATATCACAACAAAGTGCGGTCAATTTTTAAGAAGATTTTTCGAGACTCAATCCTTTCTTTATTATTGTGATTTTATGTACAAAAAAGATACTCCAGGTAAAGACAATCCCACCAAATAACAATCATTCTCAATAATCTTAAAAAACAATAACTTACCCACTAATTTCACAAGGAAAATAAGGATATTTTTGATTACGATCAAATAAATTTCCCTCATCAAGGCATATCATAGGTAAATTAACCATACAAGTAACGTGCCAATTTGGAGTGATTATATGCAACGAAGTGATGGATTATTTTCTGCTTTAGCAGAAGTTTCCCGTCGGGATTTTATGAAATTATGTACCGCACTTGCGGCGACCATGGGGTTAAGTTCAAAAGCGGGGGCAGAAATGACCGCTGCTTTAACCGAACCTAAACGTCCACCAGTATTATGGATTGGTGCGCAAGAATGTACGGGTTGTACTGAATCCTTGCTACGCGCGACCCACCCAACAGTAGAAAACTTGGTATTGGAAATGATTTCCTTAGAATACCACGAAACTCTTTCTGCAGCCTTTGGGGAACAAGCTGAAAATAACAAACACAATGCAATTAAACAGTATTATGGAAAATATGTTTTAGTCGTAGATGGATCTATTCCGGTAAAAGACGGCGGCGTCTATTGTATGGTAGCAGGTAAACCGATTGTAGAACACATCCAAGAAGCCGCTAAAGGTGCTGCAGCGATTATTGCAATCGGTTCTTGTGCAGCATGGGGCGGCGTACCTTCTAGCGGTGGCAATCCAACTGGTGCAAGCAGCTTGTCTGAAGTATTACCAAAAGGCACGCCAGTGATTAATATTCCAGGTTGTCCACCAAATCCACACAACTTCCTTGCAACTGTCGCTTATATTCTTACTTATAAGAAACTACCCGCAATGGACAAATTAAATCGTCCATTATTCGCTTACGATCGCTTAATTCACGAAAACTGCTATCGTCGTCCGCACTTTGATGCGGGTCGCTTTGCTAAAGAATACGGCGATTATGGTCACCGCAACGGTTGGTGTCTGTATCATCTCGGTTGTAAAGGACCAGAAACTTACGGTAACTGCTCTACTTTAGAATTCTGTGATGTCGGCGGTAATAACTGGCCAGTCGGTATCGGACACCCTTGCTATGGTTGTAACGAAAAAGGCGTCGGCTTTACTAAAGGTATCTTCCAATTAGCTGGCGTAGAAAACCCAACACCACGTGTTGAAAAACCTGATGTCAACAACACCGAAGGTTCAGGTGCAACTATGACTGCCATTGGTTTATTAGGCGGTGCCGCTGCAATCCTAGCAGGCGTGAGTGTTGTGACCTTACGTGAATTAAGCGCTCAACATAAAGCCCGTTCTGAAGCTAAAGCCGCAGAGAAAGAACAACATACAGGTAAATAATAATGGATAGACGAAAATTTCTAAAAGCAGGTATGCTTGGCGGAATCGCTTCCTCCTTGCCTGTGTCGAGTGCGCAGGCAACGGAAACGGTTGAGCCCATTCCTGGCGCACTAGGAATGCTTTACGACTCTACCCTTTGCGTAGGTTGTCAAGCATGCGTGGCTGAATGTCAAAACGTAAACCACACACCCGTGAACCCAAAAGGTGATCAAACTTGGTCAAATAACGACAAACTCACCCCATTTACTCGTAACGTGATTCAAGTATGGAGTGATGGTGACGGCACAAATAAAGACAAAACAGAAAACGGCTATGCTTACGTGAAAAAACAATGTATGCATTGCGTTGACCCAAACTGTGTTGCGGTTTGCCCGGTTCAAGCGCTTACCAAAGATCCAAAAACCGGTATCGTAAAATATGACCCAGATATTTGTACTGGTTGCCGTTATTGCATGGTTGGCTGTCCGTTTGATGTACCAAAATACGACTATGACAATCCATTCGGTGAAATCAGCAAATGTGAACTCTGTAACCAAAAAGGTGTTGAACGTTTAGATAAAGGCGAATTACCTGGTTGCTGTCATGTTTGTCCAACTGGCGCCATTATTTTTGGTACACGTGAAGAATTATTGGCTGAAGCTAAACGTCGTTTAAGCTTATTACGTGGTACTGAATATGATTACCCACGTCAACACGTCAATAGTACAGATAAATACCGTGCTACCGTACCGGCATATCAATATCATATCTACGGTGAAAAAGAAGGTGGTGGTACGCAGGTGCTCGCCTTAAGTGGTGTACCTTTTGCTAATCTTGGTTTACCAGACTTAGATGAAGTCGCGACAGGTTCTCGTGCGGCGCATTTACAACACTTCTTGTATCGCGGTTTAGCCTTACCGTTAGTGGCACTTGCCGGTTTAACCTTTATGACTTACAAAAATATGCATGGCGATAAAATCGCTGAGCGTATTGCAGCACAAAAAGAAGCCATGCGTCAGGCACGCAAGGAAATCGAAGAAGCGGAGGATGAGCATCATGAGTAATCCACGTCCAGTAGGCGGTCGCCTTGTTTCTGCCGCAATTCTCTTTTTTGCACCACTTGCCGTGCTTTGCGTTTTATTAATTTTAAAACGTTTAGTGTTTGGTATTGGTTCCGTGACCGCACTTAATGGCGGTTATCCTTGGGGTTTATGGATTGCCTTTGACTTACTTGTCGGTACAGGATTTGCCTGTGGTGGTTGGGCGCTCGCTTGGACCGTGTACATTTTCAATAAAGGGAAATATCACGCCCTTGTTCGCCCAGCATTGCTTGCAAGTTTATTCGGCTATTCCCTTGGTGGTTTATCTATCACCATTGATATGGGACGTTATTGGCATTTGCCATATTTCTACATTCCAGGGCAGTTCAACACGAATTCCGTTCTATTTGAAACGGCATTTTGTATGACGGTGTATATCATCGTGGTGACCCTAGAGTTTGCTCCTGTATGGCTTGGTTTCTTCGGCTTGAAAAAATGGTTTAATAAACTCAATAAAATCATGTTTTTCATTATTGCCTTGGGTGCCTTGTTACCAATGATGCACCAATCCTCTATGGGTTCCTTGATGATTGTAGCGGGTCACAAAGTCCATCCGGTATGGCAAAGCTATGAAGCGCTACCAATTCTCTCCTTGCTGACAGCTTTCATTATGGGCTTCTCTATTGTGATTTTTGAGGGTTCTTTAGTTAAAGCGGGTCTTGCAGGAAAAACACCAGATGAACGCCATTTATTTACTCAATTGGCACGCGTTACCGCAGGATTAATTTTCTGTTTCTTAGCGGTGCGTTTTGGTGAGTTGATTTATCACGACAAACTGCAAATGGTTGTGGGTTTCGATAAATTAACTAAATTTGAAGCATGGATGTTCTGGATGGAAGTCTGGTTGATGGTATTACCGTTACTTACCCTCTTCCTCGGGGAGAAAAAATCAGATTCCCGTTGGTTATTTATTTCGGCATTAAGCATGTTACTCGGTGCAGCATTATGGCGTATGAACTACTCGCTTATCATGTATAATCCGGGCAACGGCTATCAATATTTCCCGTCTGCGGAAGAATTGCTTATTTCAATCGGCTTCGTTTCTATTGAAGTATGTGCCTATATTTTAATCATTCGTCTATTCCCTGTATTACCGGTATTTAAAGAAAAACATACCGAAGACTCAGAAAAAATTATTGCCGAAAAAGCGGCATTCAGCAAAAAAGTTAGCGGAGCAGAATAATGTCAGAAAAAAAAACGTATCTCAATTGACCCAATTACCCGTATTGAGGGTCATTTACGTATTGATTGTGAAATTGAAAATGGCGTCGTCACCAATGCTTGGTCATCTGGTACCATGTGGCGTGGTATGGAAAATATCGTAAAAGGTGCCGACCCACGTGATGCATGGATGATTATGCAACGTATCTGTGGCGTATGCACCACAGTACACGCGATTATCAGCGTACGTGCCGTAGAAGATGCTATCAGTGCTAAAGTTCCCGTAAATGCACAGTACATTCGTAACATGATTCTTGCTGCACATACCATTCATGACCATATTGTGCATTTCTATCAACTCTCCGCCATGGACTGGGTAGATATCACTTCTGCCTTAAAAGCAGATCCGGAAAAAGCGGCTGATATGCTAAAAGGCGTGTCCACATGGTCATTAAACAGTGCTAACGAATTCCGCAATGTACAGAAAAAAATTCAAGCATTAGTGGACAGCGGACAACTTGGTATTTTCGCTAACGGTTATTTCGGTCATGCTGCAATGAAACTTCCACCAGAAGTAAACCTCATTGCCGTAGCCCACTATTTGCAAGCGCTTGAATGTCAACGTGATGCTAACCGTGTAGTCGCATTACTCGGTAGTAAAACACCACACATTCAAAACTTGGCGATTGGTGGTGTAGCAAACCCAATTAACTTAGATTCCCAAGCAGTACTAAACCAAGAACGTCTTATGTTCGTGAAAGCTTGTATCGATCGCCTAACTGACTTCATTAACCAAGTGTATAAAGTAGATGCAGCAGTATTTGCGGCTTACTACCCTGAATGGTTAAGCTTAGGCAAAACATCTGGCAACTACTTATCTGTACCAGAATACCCAATTGATGCAGATAACTCTAAATTCATGTTAAAAGGTGGTTATATCGAAAACGGCGATTTATCGACTTTCCGTCCAATTGATCAACAAAAAGATGAATTCGTTGTAAAAGGCATTAAAGAAAGTGGTAAACACGCTTGGTACGAAGACGATGAGCCATTAGAACCTTGGGCGGGTTTAACTCGTCCGAAATACACAGGCTGGCAAGATGATGGTAAATACTCTTGGGTAAAAGCACCGACATTCTACGGTAAAGTTGTCGAAGTAGGTCCTCTCGCCTATTTAATGTGTGGTTTGGCCGCAAATGACACGCCAACCGTTAGCCATTTCAATGAATTAAAAGGCATCTATGAAAAATTGACCGGTAATACTTTAACCACCGATCAATTACATTCTACCCTTGGACGTATTATCGGTCGTACCGTGCATTGCTGTGCGATCAACGACATTTTAAGCGCTCAATGGCAAATGCTCATTGATAATATTGCTAAAGGTGATATGACGGCTTATATCAAAACAGATATTCCAGCAAACGGTGAATTCCGTGGTGTTGGTTTCGGTGAAGTACCACGCGGTATGCTTTCTCACTGGGTTGTGATCAAAGACGGTCGCATCGAAAACTATCAAGCGGTTGTACCATCCACATGGAATGCCGGTCCGCGTAATGAACAAGACCAAATGGGTCCCTATGAGCTTTCCATTATTGGTACACCGGTGGCAGATCCGACTAAACCATTGGAAGTGGTTCGAACCATTCACTCATTCGACCCTTGTATGTCATGCGCCGTACATGTAGTTAATACCGAAAACGGTGAAGTGACTGAAGTGAAGGTGTTGTAATGAAGCCGTTAATTCTTGGTGTCGGCAATATTTTGTTAAGTGATGAAGGTGTCGGTGTACGCGTTGTGCAGGAGCTTGAAAAACGTCCTAAAATTCAACCGCACTTTGACATCATCGATGGTGGAACTTGTGGCATGGAATTACTGGATGCGATGGCAAATCGCGAGCATTTGATTATTGTTGATGCTGTGCTTGCTAACAAACAACCAGGTGAGATTATCGTGTTGCATGACGAGCAAGTGCCAACCTTTTTCTCTCGCAAAATTTCACCACACCAACTCGGCATTTGTGATGTACTTTCTGCGATGAAATTGACGGATGAATTTCCAAAACACCTTTGCCTTATCGGCATCCAACCAGAATCACTAGAATCTGGAATTGGTTTGACGGAAACAATACAAAACATGTTGCCAAAGGTTTTTGAAACGTTAAATCAAGTCATTAAGGAATACGGTTTGAATCTAGATTCCTCTCTTTAGAAAAGAGGGGCCGACTTAATTAATCGAAACTAGGGTTAAATCTCCCCTAACCCCCTCTTTACGAAAGAGGGGAATTTTCTTTAAGGTTTCTCCAGAATTCTTTAATCTTATTAATATTGAAAAATAAACCATGTATCGACACGAAAAAACACCACAAAATTCGACCGCACTTTTAACCTCTGTCACTGGCTTTGAAGAAAACCCAACGGAGATTTTCCTTACTGAAATGAAAAACATTGTGCCCGAAATGCAAGATCTTCCTTTTTATCACAAAGGCATCAAGTGTTTCTGCCCTAAATTTGTTTTATTCGAAGACCAATGGATTGGCACAGTATTAACCCCGTGGATGATGAGTATTGTAATTCTGCCTGGGCCTCAACAACAATGGGAGCCTCGTGAATTAGGTGACAAACTCACCGTGCAGCTGCCTTACAAAGCACTCACTTTCACCGTTAGTAGCATTGAAAATGTACCGCAATATTTAAGTTGCTCCTTACATTCACCCCTCGATCCGAATCTGACTAATGAACAAGCGATTCAACTCACACAAGATTGTTTACGTATGATTTTATCCATCCCAACCGCACAACCGACATTTAATTCTGATCGCCGCAACCTGTTTAAAGCCATGATAAAATAAGCCTAATCGTCAGTATTTTTCTATATTTTGAATATCTTTATGAAAAATGAATGATACACATTTCAAGAAGCTATTAAAGAGTATTTTCTTAGCCTAGGTCTATACGCTGAAACCAATAAGACAATAAAAGGTATAAGAACCGAACATGATATTGACATATATGTGGATTTTTCCTTTATTGGTTTAAAAACTATTTGGCTTATTGAGGCCAAATATTGGAATCAAAAGATTGATAAAAATACCGTATCTGCATTTATGCATAGAGTGAATGAAACTTGTGCAGATAAAGGAATTATTATTTCTAAAAAAGGATTTCAAACTGGTGCTTTTGAAGCAGCAGAAAACTCAAATATTCTACTAAGAACATTTGAAGAATTAAAAAAGGAAACCGAACATTACACATTAACCAATATACTACATTCATATGAAAATAGGTTTAACATTCTTGAAGCAAGATATTGGTCACACTCTAAACAGATTAGACAAAAATATAACCTTAGGGGTTACATAGAAGATGACACTGAATTTTCAGGCTTTGTTTTATTAGGTAAGATTCAGAATGTAATAGAAAATATTAAGCATGTTGCCTATCCAATCAATTTAACTATTCCACAATTAACACAAATTGGGGAAGTTCAAGCTAATAATCTTCAACAAGCCATAAATTGGTTAAATTTAAGTCTAAATTTTTTAGACGAAAAATTAATACTTGCCGAAGTAGAAATGCAGAAAAACAATGATTTTTTGCCTAAATTATATTACCCTGCAGTATCAATAATTAAGTCTATTTATGAACACATAAAATTGTATGATTAGTGTTTTCATTGCATACGACACTCAATAAAAAATGGGCAAAGTAAAATAACTTACTTTGCCCATTTTGCTTTGCATCCCGCACAAAGTGCGGTCAATTTTTGCTTAATTTTTCACATTAATACAACACACGTGCTTTAATTGTACCTTCAATCTCACGGAGTTTGGCTAACAATGGTGATGCATCATCTGTTTCAACATCTACCACAACATAACCAATTTTTGGATCGGTTTGCAGATATTGCGCTGCAATATTGAGATTGGCTTCGACGAAAATTTGGTTCAGTTTGTTTAATACGCCTGGACGATTTTCGTGAATGTGAAGTAAACGTTTTGTGCCAACGTGTTCTGGTAAAGAAACTTCTGGGAAATTCACGGAAGAAAGAGTTGAGCCGTTATCTGAATATTTCACAAATTTACCCGCGACTTCAAAACCAATGTTTTCTTGTGCTTCCGCGGTTGAACCACCGATATGCGGGGTTAAGATCACATTATCAAATTTACGTAATGGTGAAACAAACTCTTCATTGATTGAAGCAGGCTCAACAGGGAATACGTCAATCGCCGCACCACGAACTTTACCTTGTTCAAGCGCAGCTGCTAAAGCATCAATATCCACTACCGTACCACGTGCCGCATTGATCAAAATAGAATCTTGTTTTAACTGTGCAATACGTTCAGCACTCATTAAATTACGGGTTGAAGGTAAATCAGGTACATGAAGTGAGATCACATCACAAGACCCCAATAACTCTTCAAGTGTGTGCAATTGTTTTGCATTACCCAATGGCAATTTATTTTCGATATCGTAGAAATACACGTCCATCCCTAGAGATTCCGCAATAATACTTAATTGCGAACCGATATGGCCGTAACCCACGATACCTAATTTTTTACCACGTACTTCATGAGAGCCAACTGCCGATTTATTCCATAAACCACGATGCACATCTGCATTCGCTTGAGGAATATTACGCATTAAAAGCAAAATCTCACCCAACACTAATTCAGCTACAGAACGTGTATTGGAGAACGGGGCATTAAATACTGGAATCCCACGCATTTTTGCTGCATTAAGATCCACTTGGTTGGTTCCGATACAGAAACAGCCAATAGCAATAAGCTTCGGCGCAGCTTCAATCATTTCTGCAGTTAATTGGGTACGTGAACGTAAGCCAATAAAATGCGCATCTTTAATCGCTTCTTTTAGCTCATCACCATCTAAGGCTTTTTTGTAAAAGTCGATGTTGGTGTAGCCAGCCGCATGTAAGGTATCTAATGCACTTTGGTGCACGCCCTCTAATAGCACAAATTTAATTTTTGATTTGTCGAGTGAGACTTTGTTTGTCATGTTTGCTTCCTTATTTTTATTAATCAATAATTTTTGCGCCGTCTGGCGTACCAACAATCACAATATCCGCCCCACGTAAGGCAAAAATACCGTTTGTTACGACACCTGCGACATTATTCAATTCTTTTTCCATTTCCACTGGATTTAAGATAGCGAAGTTATGTACATCTAAAATCACGTTGCCGTTATCCGTTACTACACCTTCACGATATTCTGGGGCGCCACCAAGAGAAACTAATTTACGACCAACTTGTGAACGTGCCATTGGAATCACTTCTACTGGCAATGGGAATGTGCTACCTAACACATCCACTTGTTTGCTAGAATCAACGATACAAATAAATTTTTTCGCTAAAGCGGCCACAATTTTTTCGCGAGTCAATGCAGCACCACCACCTTTAATCATCATTTTTTGTGGATTAATTTCATCAGCGCCATCCACATAAATATCTAAACTGGATACATCGTTAGCACTAAACACTTCAATGCCCTGTTTACGCAATAATTCTTCTGAGGCTTTAGATGCCGCTACCGCGCCTTGAATTTGATCTTTTAATTCGCCTAAAGCCTCAATAAAACAATTCACTGTTGAGCCACTTCCTACACCAACAATGGTATCGGGTTTGACATATTTTAATGCAGCACGCGCAGCTAATTTTTTCATTTCTAGTTGATCCATTTCTCTGTCCCTTTTAAATTTTAAATAATGACGTAAACGTTTGCTTTACTTTAATACGCCCCTATTAAATAAACAAGTGTAAAAATTTATTCGTGATGATGAAAAAATTTTATTCATCTAAGAAAAGCGCTAATAGTTCGTTTAAAAACAATTTACCGTGTTCAGTGATCTGCCAAAAATCAGGTGTTTCCACAATATAATTCTGCTGGATCGCAAAATCAATTTGATTTTTGACCGCACTGTGCGAAAGCCCCGTGTAATGTTCAAACTCTTGTTTTGGTACAGCTTCCAATAAACGAAAACGATTCATGAAAAATTCAAAAGCGCGGTCATTTTTTTCCACGTTTTTTTCTTCATAAAGGTATTCACCACGCAAATAGCCTTTTGGATGCTTTGTTTTAGAAAAACGTAAAATATCGCCATCAGGAAAAGTCAGTTTTCCATGTGCACCACAGCCTATCGCCAAATAATCCCCGAATCGCCAATAATTCAGATTGTGCTGACATTGAAAGCCCGGTTTCGCATAAGCGGATGTTTCATATTGTTGATAACCCGCTTCGGTTAAAAGCTGGTGGCCTTGCTCAAAAATATCCCAAAGCTCATCATCATCCGGCAATGTAGGCGGACGATAAGCAAACATGGTATTGGGTTCAATGGTGAGCTGATACCAAGAAAGGTGTGGTGGAGCAAGCTCAATGGCTTGTCGCAAATCATCTAAGGCTTCCTCAAGCGTTTGGTTTGGCAAACCGTGCATTAAATCCAAATTGAAACTTTTCAAGCCTGAAACTTTTGCCAAACTGACCGCACTTTTAGCTTCCTCCGCATTATGAATACGCCCTAAACGTTGTAATTTATCGTCATTAAAACTTTGGATACCCATGGAAATACGTGTTACACCAGCATCCACATAGCCTTTAAAACGCTCCGCTTCGACAGTGCCAGGATTAGCTTCCATGGTAATTTCTATATTCTCTGAAAAAGGAATGCGACGTTGAATTTCTGCCAATAACAACTTGATACTTTCTGCTGAAAATAAACTCGGTGTGCCACCACCAATAAACATTGAATGAAGTGAACGATGTTGAATACTAGCCTGATATTTCTCTAAATCTGCCTCAAGATCGGTTATCAGATGTTGCACATATTCTTGTTCAGGAATTGTGCCTTTCTGTGCATGCGAATTGAAATCACAATAAGGACATTTCTGCACACACCAGGGAATATGCACATAAAGGGAAAGAGGGGGAAATTTTTGCATAATTAAAAGTCAAAAGGGCTTGTTTTCACAAGCCCTAAAAATGAGTCATTAATTGACCGCTCTTGCCGTTTTAGTCGCAGCTTTACGGCGTGGTGCTTTCGCTTTTGTTTCCACTTTCACAAATTCAATGCCTTCTGGTGGATTCTCTAATGCTAAGCCTAACACTTCATCAATGGTTTCTACCGCATGAATCGCAAGATTTTCTTTTACGTTATCTGGAATTTCTTCCAAATCTTTCACGTTATCTTTTGGAATCAATACGGTTTTAATGCCACCACGATGTGCCGCCAATAATTTTTCTTTCAATCCGCCAATTGGTAATACTTTACCGCGTAGGCTGATTTCACCTGTCATCGCGACATCGGCACGCACAGGGTTACCCGTTAAGCAAGAAACTAATGCGGTACACATTGCAATACCTGCACTTGGACCATCTTTCGGTGTTGCGCCATCTGGCACATGAATGTGAATATCACGTTTTTCATGGAATTCAGAATTGATACTCAATTTTTCAGCACGTGCACGTACTACGGTCATCGCTGCTTGGATAGATTCTTTCATCACATCGCCTAATGAACCGGTAAAGGTCAATTTGCCTTTACCTACTACTGAAGCAGTTTCAATGGTTAGTAAGTCACCGCCCACCTCATTCCACGCAAGGCCTGTTACTTCGCCCACACGGTTTTGGGTATCCGCTTTACCAAATTCAAAACGTTTCACACCAAGATAGTCATGCAAGTTGTCTGAATTCACGGTAATAGATTTTACTTTTGGATTGACTAATAAATTCTTCACCGCTTTACGACAGATTTTAGAGATCTCACGCTCTAATCCACGCACACCTGCTTCACGAGTGTAATAACGGATAATATCTAAAATGGCGTTTTCTTCGATGGTTAATTCGCCTTTTTTCAATCCATTACGTTCAATTTGTTTTTGTAACAAATGTTGCATCGCAATATTGAGTTTTTCATCTTCGGTATAACCAGAAAGGCGGATCACTTCCATACGATCTAGCAATGGACCAGGAATATTCATGGAGTTTGAGGTTGCCACAAACATCACATCAGACAAATCGTAATCTACTTCAAGATAGTGATCGTTGAAGGTGGTATTTTGCTCTGGATCAAGCACTTCTAGCAAGGCTGATGCTGGGTCTCCACGCATATCCGAAGACATTTTATCGATTTCATCAAGCAAGAAGAGTGGGTTTTTTACACCAACTTTTGCCATTTTTTGAATCAATTTACCCGGCAATGCACCGATATAGGTTTTACGGTGGCCGCGAATTTCTGCTTCATCACGTACCCCGCCTAATGCCATACGCACATATTTACGACCTGTTGCATTGGCAATAGATTGACCCAGTGAGGTTTTACCCACCCCTGGCGGCCCCACTAAGCAAAGGATTGGACCTTTGATTTTGTTTAAGCGAGCTTGTACCGCAAGGTATTCTAAAATGCGTTCTTTCACTCGTTCTAAACCGTAGTGATCCGCATCTAAAACCTGTTGAGCTTTTGCGATGTCTTTCTTCACTTTGGTACGTTTATGCCATGGCACTTGAAGCATCCACTCAACATAGCTTCGCACCACCGTCGCTTCAGCAGACATCGCTGACATCATTTTGAGTTTTTGTAACTCACTCTCTACTTTTTCGCGCACATCTGCCGGCATACCTGCTGCTTCAACCTTTTGACGAAGCTGCTCAACTTCATCGATGGTATCTTCGCTTTCGCCTTCGTCCATTTCTTTGCGAATCGCTTTAATTTGTTCGCTAAGATAATAGTTACGCTGGCTTTTCTCCATTTGTTTTTTCACACGGCCACGGATGCGTTTTTCAACTTGAAGAATATCCGCTTCAGATTCCATCATGCCGAGCAAGTATTCCAAACGCTCTTGCACATCTGCCAGTTCTAACACGCTTTGTTTATGGCGAACGGTCACTGGAATATGTGCAGCCATGGTATCTGCTAAACGATCGACATCATCAATGCGTTGAAGCGCACCTAAAACATCTGCAGGAATTTTTTTATTGAGTTGCAGATAGCTTTCAAATTCATTTAAAACGGCTGCTTTCACCACATCTAATTCTTTTTCATCGCCAAAGGTGGTTTCAATCGGTGTCACTTCCGCAGAAAAATGATCTTCACCATCATTTAATTGATTGATTTTGGCGCGTTGTTGCCCTTCTACCAACACTTTCACTGTGCCGTCTGGCAATTTTAATAATTGAATAATATTGGCAATCGTCCCGACATCGAACACATCATCAACGGTAGGTTCTTCTAGATCAGCTTGCTTTTGTGACACCAATAATAATTGTTTGCCCTCATTCATGGCCTCATCAAGGGCACTAATGGATTTTGCGCGCCCAACAAAAAGTGGCATCACCATATAAGGGAAAACGACAACATCCCGTAATGGCAATACAGGAAGTGTACGTTGTTGAGTTCTTTTGGCGTTCATAATTATCTCTCTTACATCAATTCTATAATTTCATTGAATATGGGATGAGTTGCATAAATTCAAGGTAGGATTTGGCATATTAAGGAGAAATCGAAAAATAGGCAAGTAAAGAACCACCTTTATTGATGGTTAATTGGAAAAACCATGGAATACAGGTACAATAAGTGCGGTCAAAAATCAGCATGATTTTACCAATAAAAAACGTTTGAAAAAATAACCGCACTTTATCCATTATGACAGCAAAACAAACTATTACTTTCGCGACCTTTCAAGAATTACTACCCGATTCTTGTAATCATCCATTAAAAAAACAATTAAGGGATAAAGTCCGTTATTACGGACGAAAATTTTTATTTAAAAAACAATGTGATGCACTGGTTTATTTCTTAAATACTAATCAAACCTGGATTCCGCTTTTTCAACAAAATCCGTATCGTTTTAATGCATTGCTCGCCACCTATTGTGACAAACGTTTTTCTGCAGCTGAGCGACTCAGTGCCATTACCAATAATCTGTTAATGCTTGAAGAAAAAATGGGTGTAGAATTTTGCCAAAAACTACTCCAAGAAAAATCCCTTTTATTGTCACAATTAACAGATCAACTTGGTATTTATTTCAATATCAACCAGATTGACCCTTTTGAAGGTTATTTTTCTATTAACTTAAAAGACAATGATGGGCGTAGCATTTATGATGCTTCTTTCACCTTTTTAAAGCCAAATAAGTTACTTATTGCTTCAATTCAAGGCCCTTCTTATGAAGAAGCGCAAGAAGCCGTAAAACAAGCCACAAAAGAATTACACGGTGTTCGCCCGATGTTTATGTTGATGAATGTTTTCCGCTTATTAGCTGAAAAATGGCAATGTGAATTAATCGGTATCCCTCACACTTCACAAGGTAAATACCGCCTATCTGCTCGCAGTAAAATTCTATTCAATTACGATGAATTCTGGCAGGAAAACCAAGGGCAATTAAATGGTCAATATTGGCAATTACCGCTTGAAAGCGCCCGCAAACCATTGGAAGAAATTGCTAGTAAAAAACGTTCTATGTACCGAAAACGTTATGAAATGTTGGATAATTTGAGTGAAAAAATTACTCAATTTTCCTCAATAAAATAGACTTAAGCTGGGTTTAATCGCAATCAAACCCCATTTAGGTAAACGATTGCTAGCATTGCTATTACTGTATCCTTCCAAAAATCACACTTTGCTTTTTTGCTCATTTTGTGTAGAATACGCGCTCGGCTTATTGACTAATCCGAACACAAGGAGTTCTCCATAATGGAAGCATCAAAGAAAAAGATGAAATTCCCTTCCGCATTTAGCATCCTCTTTATTATTCTTCTTATTGCTATTGGCCTAACTTGGCTTATTCCCTCAGGATCCTACTCTAAACTTTCCTACGACAGCACCGAAAATCATTTTATTGTCAAAACCCACGGAATTCCCGATCAAAGCTATCCAGCAACAGAACAAACCCTGAATCAACTCAATATCAAAATTCAACTTTCTAATTTCACCAACGGCATTATCAAAAAGCCTATTGCTATTCCCGATACCTATCAACGCATTGAACAACACGAAAAAGGCATTACCGATATGATTCACGCCATGGTAGATGGCACCATTGAAGTCGCGGATATTATGATTTTTATTTTTATACTTGGTGGGATGATTGGTGTTATCAACAAAACAGGTGCGTTTAATGCCGGATTAATGTCTCTCACCAAGAAAACGAAAGGAAATGAATTCTCTGTTGTCTTTGCTGTCTGCGTGTTGATGCTGTTAGGAGGTACGGCTTGTGGTATTGAGGAAGAAGCAGTAGCCTTCTACCCGATTCTTGTTCCCGTCTTTTTAGCCTTAGGCTATGATTCGATTGTCTGTGTTGGTGCCATATTCCTCGCAGCCTCGATGGGCACTGCCTTTTCAACAATCAACCCATTCTCCGTCGTCATTGCCTCAAATGCTGCAGGGATTCCATTCACGGAAGGAATAGGATTCCGTACACTGGGGCTGATTCTTGGTGGAACCTGTGTAATAGCCTACATGTATTGGTACTGTAAAAAACTGCGTGCCAATCCTGAATTTTCTTATACCTATGACGATCGCCAAGGCTTTTATAATCTCTATATGAAAGATATCGATCCCAATGCAACCGTTGAATTTACCTTTAGAAGAAAACTGATTCTAATTCTATTTAGCGCCGCCTTTCCTCTCATGGTATGGGGGGTTATGTTTGGAGGTTGGTGGTTTCCTCAAATGGCCGCTTCCTTCCTAGCCATTACCATCATTATTATGTTTATCAGTGGATTACCTGAAAAAGATGTCGTAAATGGCTTTACTCATGGTGCTTCTGAATTAGTCGGCGTCGCATTGATTATCGGACTCGCTCGAGCAGTCAATATCATTCTGGAACAAGGGATGATTTCTGACACCATTCTCGATTATATGACACATCTTGTCGCTGGAATGAATGGCGGCGTCTTTATTATCGGTCAGCTCTTGGTCTTCATTTTCTTAGGGTTAGTTGTACCTTCATCTTCAGGTCTTGCCGTACTCGCCATGCCAATTATGGCTCCGCTAGCTGATACTGTGGGTATTCCAAGAGACATTGTGGTATCAGCTTACAACTGGGGGCAATATATTATGTTGTTTCTCGCACCGACAGGATTAGTCCTTGTTACGTTACAAATGCTTGGTATTCCATTCAATAAATGGTTGAAATTTGTCATGCCAATCGTAGGCTGCCAATTTGTTATCTCATCGATACTTCTTCTTACTCAAGTATTTATGTATGCACAATAAAATAAAAAGCCACGCAATCTTGCGTGGCTTCTTTTTCTCATCTGATGCTATTTTACAAACTCATCAAACTCTAACTCGTAATCATCGCCATCTCGGCTGTATTTGATATAACGTGGAAATTGCTCACCTGAGAATTTCTTCACCATAATGTCTTTGTTACCGGTTTTAAATGAATAGGTGATTTCCGTGACTGTTTGCTTGTTATATTGGATCTTTTTTTCCACTTTCTTCACATTCACATTTTCCATTGGGTAAAGTTTTTTACCGTTTGTGATTTGGAAACTAGTTGGCAGTTTATCGTAATAGCTCAACTGAAATGCCATGGTGAATAAATCAAAAGTTGGTAATTTTAACGGCTCAGTTTCTAACCCATTTTTCACTTTACCGTATTCAATGGTTGTTGGCGAAATTTTAGAAATTGCATACGTTTTACCATTACGCACATCTTGATAATTCACCATTTGAAATTGACTCGCGTTTTGTAAACCACGAGAAGTAAACACAATGTTGTACAACGGAATATTAATTTTTGCATTGACTGAATACTGTGAACCATCAGCCTTAAAATGCACGTACGCAGGCATTAAATAATTGGAACTGTATTTAATATTATAATCCACCGCAGACCATGCTGTTGGCACGTAGGCAATTAATGCAGCAAAAAGGATTTTAAATAACTTCATTGGTTTTCCTTATATATAAACATAGGTTGCCTTTTAGAGTATCACAACAAGAAGAAGTTCCCCATTAAAAAACCATCTTATCCGAAGACAAGATGGCTCTAATTTATTTTAGCTTAATGGAGGATTATAAAACCGCACCCGCCATTAAGAAGCCGAATAATACAGATAAGCTGATTGCAATCACACCCGGCACTAAGAATGGGTGATTGAATACATATTTACCGATACGGGTTGAACCAGTATCATCCATTTCTACTGCCGCAATTAAGGTTGGGTAAGTAGGAAGGATGAATAGGGCTGATACTGCGGCGAAGGCTGCAATTGCGGCTTCCGGAGAAACACCTAATAAAATTGCAGTTGGATATAATGCTTTTGCAGTTGCAGCTTGTGAGTAAAGTAAGGTACTTGCGAAGAACAAGATAACCGCTAAACTCCAAGGATATTGTTGTAAGAACTCAGCTGATACTGCTTTGATTTGATCGATATGACCTTCAACAAAAGTATTACCTAACCATGCTACGCCAAGCACACAAATTACCGCTGACATACCTGATTTGAAGGTTGCTGCATTGGTAATGTTTGCAGTATCCACTTTACATGCCATAGTAATAATCGCTGCAGTCGCAAGCATGAAAGAGATAATCGCATTATCACGAGAAAGAATTGGGTTTTGAATTAAACCAACTGTTTTACTGATTGCAGTTGCATAAAGCATGACCACTAAAATCGCGATAAGGAAAATTGCGACAGAACGTTTTGCATAAGGTTTGATCTCAATTTGCATTTCACCACGCATAGTAATTAAACCTTTTGCTAGACGATCTTGGTAAACTTCATCATCTTTCAAATCTTTACCAAGGAAGTTACAAATCACCGCAGTAATCATACATGCTGCGTAAGTAGTTGGGATCCAAATACCTAATAATTGTAAGTAACTTAAACCAAAGTTTTTCTCTAATTCAGCAGAAAGGAATACCACCGCTGCAGAAATTGGAGAGGCTGTAATCGCAATTTGTGAAGCGATAACCGCAATAGAAAGTGGACGTGAAGGACGAATACCTTGTTCTTTTGCCACTTCAGCAATTACTGGAAGTGTTGAGAACGCTGTGTGACCAGTACCTGCAAGTACAGTCATAAAGTAAGTTACCGTTGGTGCAAGGAAAGTGATATATTTTGGATTTTTACGTAGGATTTTTTCAGCCATTTTCACTAAGAAATCCATACCACCCGCAACTTGCATTGCCGCAATTGCCATGATTACAGACATGATAACTGAAATTACATCAAACGGAATTGCACCTGGTTTTAAGCCAAGTAGTGAAAGTGCCACAACACCCATACCACCCATGAAACCGATACCAATACCGCCTAATCTAGCCCTAGGTAAATAAAGAGTAGGACGACTAAAAGTTGAGCCCAAATCATAATATTTTCTCCATATTAATTTTTAAAATAATTCCAGAACATATATTAACAACAAACTAGTGCATTATCTATATTTATTACTTGGATTAGCCTATTTTATCCGAAAGTGCGGTTAAAATTTGATTCAAATTCTGACCGCACTTTCAATGGCTTTCTTAGAAATCCTCAAAGTATTGTTGAATCACTTTTGGATCTTTTGTTTGTGTTAAGGCTAATTGCAATAACACACGTGCTTTTTGCGGATTCAATGTGCCTGAAGCCACAAAACCATATTTAGAATCATCCACTTCAGCATCACGTGTGGTGTAACCGGTTGGCACACGAGATGAACGTACTACAACAACGCCATCTTTCGCGGCTTTTTCTAAACGTTCTAAGTGTGCAGCATTCACGTTACCATTACCTACACCTGCTGAAACAATACCTTGGTAGCCCGCATCTAATAATGAATTTAACGGCTCAATTGGTGCATTAGAATAAGCATAAACAATGCCTACTTTCGGCAAGCTGTCTAATTTATCTACGTTAAATGGTGTGTTTACGGTATGTTTACTTTCAGGCGAACGTTCGTAATCCACTTTACTGTTATGGATATAACCCAAGGTACCATAGTTTGGTGAGTGGAATGTTTGTACTGCAGTGGTGCTCATTTTAGTCACATCACGCGCACCTAGTACTTCACCATTCATCGCCACTAATACACCACGACCAGATGATTTTTTATCGGTTGCTACGACGACTGCGTTATAAAGGTTTAACGGACCATCCGCACTTTTTTCTGTCGCAGGACGCATTGCCCCACTAATACAATTGGTTTTTCACATTTTGCTGTAAGGTCTAAGAAATAAGCGGTTTCTTCCATGGTATCGGTACCATGAGTAATCACAAAACCATCAGTATCTTTACATTGTGCATTAATCGCTTTCGCTAATTTTAACCACACATCATCACTCATATCTTGTGAACCAATTTTCACAATTTGTTCACCTTTTACATTAGCTAATTGCTTAATTTCAGGCACGGCATCGATTAACGCTTCAACATTGAGTAGCCCTGCTTTATAAGCTGAAGAAACTGCGGTTTCACCGCTTCCAGCAATGGTGCCGCCAGTCGCTAAAATCGTAATATTTGGTAATTCTGCAGCTTGTGCAACCGAAAAACCTAATCCAAGCATCATGAGTGCTGTTAATTTTTTTAATTTCATACTTGTCTCCTTTTACGTTAAATAATCTAAACTTGGCTATTCTCTACTTAATTAGACGTAGAATAAACACTAAGATAATAGATTTATGATCCCGATCATGTTTTTCCCCATTTGATTGTATAAGCTTTCGCCAACCCCACGTTTCCTTCAGAATTTTTTTGAAAGATAACCAAAGTGCGGTTATACTTAAGCCTTTATTTCATGTGAAGATAAACTCTTATTCATTATCAAAAATTAAGTTGAGAACAACATGCAAGAATTTATGCCTCAAGCAATTGAATTTGCTCAAAAACACACTTTTTTAACGATCGCATGGTTTGCTGTCCTTTTTATGACACTTTTCACCTTTTTTAAAAGTGCGACACAAAAATATCGCGTGATCACCAATCCTGAAGCCGTTCATTTAATGAATAACGAAGCAGCGGTGGTGATTGATTTACGCTCTATCGATGAATTCCAACGCAGTCATATTATTGGCAGCGTGAACTTGCTTCCAACTGAAATCAAAAATCACAATGTAGGCAAAATCGAACATCACAAAGAAAAACCGGTTATCATTGTGGATGTTAACGGTGTTTCTTCTACCACCTCCGCAGAACTTTTAACTAAACAAGGCTTTGAAAAAGTCTATGTGTTAAAAGACGGTTTAGCTGCTTGGGCGGGTGCAAATTTACCATTAGTAAAAAAACATAAGTAAGGATCCTCTATGTCTGAACAAAATCAACAACCTGAAGTAGCTGCTGAAGAGCAACAAGAAGCCGTACTTCAAATTCAACGTATTTATGTAAAAGATGTTTCTTTTGAAGCACCAAATCTTCCTCATATTTTCCACCAAGAATGGAAACCCAAACTTGGCTTTGATTTAAGCACTGAAGCGGTTCAAGTAGGTGAAGATTTATACGAAGTCACTTTAAACATCAACGTAGAAACCACCATGGAAGATTCTGGTGATGTGGCGTTTATTTGCGAAGTGAAACAATCTGGTGTATTTACAATCAGCGGTTTAGAAGATGTTCAAATGGCGCACTGCTTAACATCTCAATGCCCAAATATGCTTTTCCCTTATGCTCGTGAATTGATTTCTAACTTAGTAAATCGCGGTACATTCCCGGCATTAAACCTTTCTCCGGTAAACTTCGATGCGTTGTTCATTGATTACATGAACAAGCAGCAAGCAGCAGCTGAAGCGGAAGAAAATCAGGAAACCCAACATTAATTGTGATAAGGGCAGGCGATACCGTCTGCCCTTTTATTTTAAAGGTGATTGAAATGAACCCATCCCAATCTCCAATTACCATTCTTGGTTGCGGTTCTTACGGAACAGCACTCGCCATCTCATTTTCTCGCAATGGCTCTCCAACCTATCTTTGGGGCACAATCACGAGCACATTCATCAAATGCAACAGGAACGTCAAAATCGCCGCTTTCTGCCAGATATTGAATTTCCAGAAAGTTTGCATTTAGAATTAGATTTGAAAACAGCCCTTGATCAATCGAAAGATATTTTAATTGTGGTGCCAAGTCATGCTTTTGGTGAAATTCTCTTAAAAATTCGACCGCACTTAAAACCTGATCATCGTTTAATTTGGGCAACCAAAGGATTAGAACGCAATACAGGCCGATTACTACAAGAAGTGGTGGAAGAAACCTTAGGTAAAACAATCCCAACCGCTGTGCTTTCTGGTCCCACTTTTGCGAAAGAATTGGCTCAAGGCTTGCCAACGGCGATTACCCTTGCCTCTCGTAATGAAAAGTTTGCCTTAGAATTTCAAGCTCGGATTCATTGCAGTCAGCATTTTCGGGTATATGTAAACCAAGATATGATCGGCGTTCAATTAGGGGGCGCCATTAAAAATGTGATTGCAATTGGTGCGGGTATTTCGGATGGTATGGGATTTGGTGCGAATGCGAGAACCGCATTGATTACCCGTGGGATTGCGGAAATTACTCGCTTAGGCATATCTATGGGTGCCAATACGCAAACCTTTATGGGCATGTCTGGTTTAGGTGATTTAGTGCTCACTTGTACCGATAACCAATCCCGTAACCGTCGATTTGGCTTAATGCTCGGAAAAGGCACTGATAGCCAACAAGCTATGGATGAAATTGGCCAAGTGGTAGAAGGTTTTTATAACACCAAAGAAACCTATTTATTAGCACAACGACAAGGCGTGGAAATGCCGATTACAGAACAAATTTACCAAATGCTTTTTTGTGGTAAAAGTGCACAAGAAGTGGCTCTGAGCTTATTGGGTCGTGAACGAAAAGGCGAATAAGGAGAAAAAATGACGTTAGAAGTATGGCAACACATTCGCCAAGAGGTAAAAGAATTAGCAGAATGCGAACCAATGCTCGCAAGCTTTTTCCATTCCACCATTTTAAAACATCAAAATCTTGGCAGTGCCTTGAGTTATTTACTTGCAAATAAACTGGCTAACCCGATCATGCCGGCAATTTCGCTACGTGAAATTATTGAAGAAGCCTATCAGGCCGAGCCCAATATCATTGACTGTGCTGCTTGTGATATTAAAGCCGTGCGCCACCGCGATCCTGCTGTGGAATTGTGGTCTACCCCATTGCTTTATTTAAAAGGTTTTCACGCCATTCAAAGCTATCGCATTACCCATTATTTGTGGAACCAAAATCGAAAAGCACTCGCACTTTATTTACAAAATCAGATTTCAGTGGCTTTCGATGTAGATATTCACCCTGCGGCCAAAATTGGGCACGGCATTATGTTTGACCACGCTACCGGTATTGTCGTGGGCGAAACTTCGGTAATTGAAAATGATGTGTCTATCTTGCAAGGCGTCACCCTTGGTGGTACAGGTAAAGAATCCGGCGATCGCCATCCAAAAGTACGAGAAGGTGTAATGATTGGAGCGGGTGCAAAAATTCTCGGCAATATCGAAGTTGGCAAATATGCCAAAATTGGGGCTAACTCTGTTGTACTCCAACCGGTGCCTGAATATGCCACTGCAGCAGGTGTACCTGCTCGTATTGTTGGCAAAGACAAAGCGGCAAAACCGGCATTCGAAATGAACCAATATTTTATCGATGATGATATAAATTTGAATATTTAAAAAGTTACTATACTTAACAAATACTTAAACTTATTGTGACGAGATTCACTTTTTTTTGAGAGTAAAAGGAAGCAATATGATAGAAGATAGACAATATCCACAACTTTCGATGAATGAGTTCTTTTTTACATATAGTGCCATCTTTGTTTTGCTATTATTTATCTCTGTAATTATTTTTTTTAACGATGTTCCAACAACTGACTTTGAAATATTTATCGATGAATATTTAATTAAAGGAAGAGGAGTATATTCTCACATATACTCCTTTCAATCTGAAATAATTTCTAATTTGTCAATGATTATTGCTCCACTGTTTGCTATTTATCTAGCATTAACTTTGAAGCTCACTTACTCGTCGGAAAATGAAATTATTAATAGTGGAAGGGTAATAGAGAAAAGTGTAAAAAAAACTATATTAATTAAACTTGGCTTTATTATATCAGCTCTGCTTCTTGTAACGATGTGTGTGTTTTTAACATACATATATAATTGGGATCTTGAAGAATCTAAGACCAATACATTATTTGTCAGGGATAATGTAATATGGTTGCTATCCTTAACTTATATAATTTATATTGGGACATTCTTTACACTTTTTATGCTGTTTAGCGTAATACGTCACCCAGTGTCTTTATTAAAGTATCATATATACCACCCAAACTTTAATATAATATAATATAATAGAGATAATAAAAAATTGATATTGTTCCCTTAGCAGCAGGTAAATATTCTTAAGTTATTTATTAAGGAAGCAAAATGATTAACAAAGACACCCAACTTTGTATGTCCCTTTCTGGCAGACCGGGCAATTTTGGCACAACATTCCATAACTATCTGTATCAAAAATTAGGGCTTAATTTTATCTATAAAGCCTTTACGACTACGGATATTGAAAACGCCGTCAAAGGCATTCGTGCACTTGGTATTCGAGGTTGTGCCGTTTCGATGCCTTTTAAAGAAAGCTGCATGCCATTTTTAGATGAAATCTCGTCTTCTGCGCTAGCCATTCAGTCTGTGAATACCATTGTGAATGAGCAAGGTTTTCTTCGTGCTTACAATACCGACTATATTGCCATTGTTAAACTTATCGAAGAATATCAATTAGATAAAAAGAGTCGCGTGATTGTACGAGGCAGTGGTGGCATGGCAAAAGCCGTCGTCGCAGCCTTCAAAAACAGTGGATTTGAGCATCTGAAGATTTTTGCTCGAAATGAAAAAACAGGTAAAAATTTAGCCGCACTTTATGGCTATGAATATATCTCATCTTTAGGCAATCAATCGGCAGACATTTTAGTCAACGTTACGCCAATTGGGATGAAAGGTGGAAAAGAAGAATTTGATCTCGCCTTTCCTGAAAATCTCATTCAACAAGCTCAAACCGCTTTTGATGTGGTAGCGATTCCTGCTGAAACACCGTTTATCCAACATGCGCAAAAGCAAGGCAAACAAACGATTTCTGGTGCTGAAGTCATTGTGCTACAAGCCGTTGAACAATTTGAGCTCTACACAGGTATTCGACCTAATGACCAATTAGTCGCTGAAGCCGCAGCTTTTGCTCGGAAAAACAGTTAAAAAAAGAACCGCACTTCCCAAAAAGTGCGGTTCTTTTTATCTGAGTGTTACGATAACAATTTTCTTGCTGCTTCGACTACGACTGATACTGCTTTGTCCTCCGTATCTTTCATGGTGGCTTCATTTGGAATTTCTTGTTGTGTACGGTTCACAATCACACCTGCTACCATACCAGCTCGTAAGCCAAGGGCGTTACACATGGTGAATAATGTCGCTGACTCCATCTCGTAGTTCATCACATTGAGATCTTGCCATTGTTTTAACAAACCTTGGTAATCGCGATACACTTTACCGCTGTAAGTGTCATAACGTTCTTGACCTGGATAGAAGGTATCAGACGACGCGGTAATTCCTACAAATGGCTCAATACCTTTTTCTTTCGCCGCATTGAAAAGCGCGGTGGTACATTCAAAATTTGCCACTGCTGGATATTCAATTGGTGCAAAATGACGGCTTGCACCATCAAGACGAACCGCACCTGTTGTAACAAGTACATCCCCCACATTAATATGTGGTTGAATCGCGCCTGTTGTACCAATACGTAAGAATGTACGCACGCCAAGCTGAGCCAGCTCTTCCACACAGATAGACGTAGAAGGCCCGCCAATACCAGTTGAACATACAACTACCGGTTGACCATTTAAATAGCCCAACCAAGAAGTGTATTCACGTGTACTTGCAAGAAACTCAGGATTATCAAGTTTTTTAGCAATACGTTCACTACGCGCAGGATCGCCCGGCACGATAGCTAATGTGGCACCTTTTAGTTGTGCTTTAGTCAGGTTTAAGTGAAATACATCAGACATAACAATCTCCTTTTTATCATTCTTGCCGCAAAGTGCGGTCAAATTTTCGTTATTTTTTCAATGCACCTAAGATACCACGCATGATTTGTTTGGTCACTTCATTACGAATATTGCGACCAACTGATTTTGCCACACTATTCACAATTTGCTCTGTTGGGGAAAGTTTATCCCGCGTTTTTGTGTTCCAAAAATCATGCGGCTTAAGCTACCCAATAAACCGCTCTCTTCCTCTTGCTGCGCTTGGTTGGCTTGTTTTTGTTGCACTGCTGCTAAATCCGCTTGTGCATTTAACACTTCGAAAGCTGATTCATTATCCACATAATCTTTATAGAAGGCATAAAGCTCATCGTCTTTCACCCACGCTGCACGCTCTTCCACTGTCACTGGTGCAAGTTGGCTTTTAGGTGGGTAAACATATGCCACTTCAACTGGCGCAGGCATACCTTTTTCATCTAAGAAAGAAACCAATGCCTGACCCACACCTAAAGTTGAAATGGTTTCCACCACATTGACTGCAGGGTTAGAACGGAATGTTTCTGCCGCAGATTTCACTGCTTTTTGATCGCGTGGTGTAAAAGCACGTAATGCGTGTTGAACGCGGTTACCTAATTGGCCTAACACGGTATCCGGTAAATCTAATGGATTTTGAGTCACAAAATAAATCCCCACACCTTTAGAACGAATCAAGCGAACCACTTGTTCCACTTTATCCACCAACACACTTGGTGCACCATCAAAGAGTAAATGCGCTTCATCGAAGAACATCACAAATTTTGGTTTATCCGGATCGCCAACTTCTGGTAATTGTTCAAATAATTCAGACATCAACCAAAGCAAGAATGCGCTATACATTCTTGGTGAATTGATTAATTTTTCAGAATTTAAAACATTGATCACGCCACGACCATCACGGGTTTGTAACCAATCTTCAAGATTTAATGCTGGCTCACCAAAAAGATTTGTCGCCCCTTCATTTTCAAGGGTCAGTAAAGCACGTTGAATCGCGCCCACACTCGCAGCTGATACGTTGCCATATTCTACTTGGAACGATTTGGCGTTCTCTGCTACAAATTTAAGCATGGCGCGTAAATCTTTTAAATCAATGAGTAGCAAACCTTTATCATCTGCAACACGGAATACGAGGTTTAATAAGCCTTCTTGGGTTGCATTTAAATTTAATAAACGGGAAAGTAATAATGGCCCCATTTCAGAAATCGTGGTGCGAAGCGGAATACCGGTTTCACCGAATACATCCCAAAATGACACAGGATAGCCATTTAAATAACTCTCGCCCCCTAAATCAAATTGCTCAATGCGTTCCGCCACTTTGCCACTAAATGTGCCCGCTTTTACTAAACCCGACAAATCGCCTTTTACATCGACTAAAAAAACCGGCACACCATCATCACTGAACGCCTCTGCCATTTTACGTAATGTCACGGTTTTCCCCGTCCCTGTCGCTCCAGCGATCAGGCCATGACGGTTTGCCATTTTTGCGGTAATACCAAGGGTTTGACCTTGTTCGGTACGCGCGAGAGAATATTGCATAAAGATTCCTTTGTTTTGTTGGTTTTATTTAAGACGAATGATAAGGAAAAAACGAAGTGCGGTCAAAATTTAAGTGATTTTACGGTATAATTTCTCAAAACTAACTCAAAGCAGGAAAAATAGATGTCAAACGCAAAAATTCTTATTATTAAAACAGGATTAATAGAAACCTTAACGTTCCCTGATGGTAGCTCATATGAAAGTGCCATCCGTAAAAAACCGGTATCGATGGTAAAAGTGCACACACTGGGTGCAGAAGGTAACGATGTGGGTTTAAAAGCCCATCACGGTGGTGTTGATAAAGCCTTGTTTTTTATGTCTGATGTGTCTTTCCCTGCTTTAAACGAGCTACTTGGTGAAAAGTTTGATTTTCACGGTAGCGCGATTTATGGTGAAAACTTTGTGGTATCCGGCTTACATGAAGATAATGTCTGCATAGGCGATCGTTACAAAATTGGCTCTACTCTGTTAGAAGTGTCTCAACCCCGCAAACCTTGCGAGCGTTTATCTCATAATACCAAGAATGAGAATACAAGAGAGGTTATTCGTCAGTCAGGTTGGACTGGCTGGTATGTTCGCGTGATCGAAGAAGGTGAAATTCATCAAGGTGATGAACTTATTTTGCAACATCGTCCTTATCCAGAATGGACAATTCGTCGTTTAAACACGCTACTTTCTACCCCTTCAAGTGTGGCTGAATTAGAAGAGGCCTTAGCCATTGAGGAATTAGCGCCAGCGTTTAAACGTTCTATCCATTCACAATTACATAATTTACAACAGGCGGCTAAAAATGTCGGCTAAAACGACCGCACTTTGCCCATGCCAATCTTCACTTTCTTACGAAGATTGCTGCGGACGCTTTCATTCAGGCAATATGTTTCCAGAAACAGCGGAACAACTTATGCGTTCCCGCTATTCAGCGTTTGTGCTCAAAAATATTCCCTATATTGTGCAAACCACGGTACCAAGCCAACAAGCGTTATTAGATCAAAAAGCCCTGCAAGATTGGGCTAATGAAACGCAATGGCTCGGTTTAGATATTATCAAAACAGAAACCTTAACCAAAACACAAAGTGCGGTTGAATTTAAAGCACATTTTCAAGGCAGCGAACAGCCGCAAGTGCATCACGAATATTCTCTTTTTGTAAAAATCGATGGCCGTTGGTATTTTGTTGATCCTACTGTGCCACTCCCAAGCAATAAACAGCCTTGTGTTTGTGGTTCAGGGAAGAAATTTAAACATTGTTGCGGAGGCTTGCTCTAATGACCCTAACGTCTTTTCTCGCATTATTCTGGCAGCGTTCTCAAGAAAACAAATTAACGCAAGCTGCCGGTTCACTCACCTACAGCACCATGCTCGCCATCGTTCCATTAATTATGGTGGTGTTTTCGATTTTCTCCGCCTTTCCTGTTTTTAACGAAGTAACCGGGGCATTGAAAGAATTCATCTTCACCAATTTTGCCCCTTCCGCAAGTGATGTTGTGGGGCAATATATTGATGAATTCGTCCATAACTCCAAGCAAATGAGTGCCGTGGGGATTGTGAGTTTGATTTTAGTGGCATTGATGCTGATTAACTCTATCGACCGCACACTTAATGGCATTTGGCAAGATACCAGTAATCGCCCGATTTTTACGTCATTTGCTATTTATTGGCTCATTTTAACGCTCGGTCCACTTTTAATCGGTACCAGCATTGCCGCAAGTTCCTATGTCAAAGCCATGTTCGAGCAATCGGAAACGCTCTCTTTTGGCTTAAAACTCCTCAGTTTTGTGCCATTTCTTTCTACTTGGTTTATCTTCACGCTTATTTATATGGTCGTGCCAAATAAGAAAGTCAGCATCAAACATTCTGCCGCAGGTGCATTAATTGCGGCAATCTTCTTCACTTTAGGGAAACAAGCTTTTACTTGGTACATTACGACATTCCCGTCTTACCAATTAATTTACGGTGCCATGGCAACACTACCCATTATGTTATTGTGGATTCAAATCAGCTGGACAGTGGTGTTATTCGGTGCACAATTAGCTGCAGTGCTTGCAGAAGTGCAGTCAATGAATCAAACAAATTTAGAGGAAGTAAAATGATTGCGTTAATTCAGCGTGTTACGCAGGCTAAAGTGGAAGTTGAAGGTCAAATTGTGGGGCAAATCGGCAAAGGATTATTAGTTTTATTAGGCGTAGAAAAAGAAGATGACCAAGCCAAAGCGGATAAACTCGCTGAGAAGGTCTTAAATTACCGTATTTTCAGCGATGAAAATGACAAAATGAATTTAAACGTGCAGCAAATCGGTGGTGAAGTGCTTGTGGTATCCCAATTTACTTTAGCCGCTAACACGCAAAAAGGCTTACGACCAAGTTTCTCAAAAGGTGCCGCACCAACATTAGCTAACGAATTATATGAGTATTTTTCGCAAAAATGTGCAGAAAAAGTCACTGTTGCCAATGGACAATTTGCGGCAGATATGCAAGTGAGCCTCACCAATGATGGTCCAGTTACATTTTGGTTAAATGTCTGAATAAAGACAAAAATCGCTATTTTTTTCACAGCAAAGGAAACTCTTTCTTTGATCGCATTGTCGTATTAACGCTCAAATGCATATAACAATTTCAAATCTCATCCATAATTGCGTTGGTAATCCCCTTATTTTATGGGTAAACTAAGGCGGTTTGATGTGGATCTTCTTAAAGTTTAGCTTGTAATAAAATGAAAAAAATTTCGTTAAAAATAACCGCTCTTTTGTTTGGATGGATAAGTTTTTCAGCCCTTGCAGAACAAACCGTGGATATTGAGATCCGCGGAATCAAGGGTGAACGCGCCATTCGCAATACAGATATGAATGTCAAACTCATTGATAAAGGTGAAATGGACGGTTCAGATCGGTATAAACAACTCGTTTCAGATGCTGTTGATAAAGGCCTTCGAGTCTTTGGTTATTATGGTTCTTCCGTGACCTTTGAATTGAAAAAACGCAAAGGTCAACGAGACTTACTTATCGCCAATGTAAAACCTGGTGAACCAAGTAAAATTGCCGGAACAGAAGTTGAAATTACAGGAGAAGCAGCAGAAGACGAAAACTTCACAGCACTCCGTAAAAACTTACCCAAAAAAGGCGAGTTAGTTGAGCATCAAAAATACGATGATTACAAAACCAGTATTTCAAACCTTGCCCTTGCTCGCGGTTATCTTGATGGAAAATTCCAAATTTCTCGCTTAGAAATCAGCCCTGAAACCCATGAAGCATGGTGGCGTATGTTATTTGATAGTGGTGTGCGGTATCATTACGGCAACATCACATTCAACCATTCCCAAATTCGCGAAGACTATTTGCAAAATATGCTCAACATTAAATCGGGCGATCCTTATTTAGTCAGCGATTTATCTGAATTAACTAACGATTTTTCTTCTACCAACTGGTTTAGCTCAGTGCTTTTACAGCCTCATGTCCGCGAAGAAGAAAAATTAGTGGATATCGAATTGTTACTTTATCCACGTAAGAAAAACTCAATGGAGCTTGGGGTCGGCTTTGCAACCGATACGGGCCCTCATGTCCAAATTGGTTGGACAAAACCTTGGATTAATAGCCGAGGTCATAGTTTCCGTACAAATCTTTACATCTCTGCACCAAAGCAAAACTTTGAAGCCACTTATAAAATACCATTGTTGAAAAATCCATTAAATTATTATTATGAATTTTCAACCGGTTATGAAAAAGAAAATAAAAACGATACGGATACCAAATCACTCACTTTTGCTGCATTACGTTATTGGAATAATAAAGAGGGGTGGCAATATTTTGCGGGTCTTCGTGTCCGTTACGACAGCTTCACGCAAGCTGATTTCACCGATAAAACGCTCCTTGTTTATCCTACCGGAGGCTTTAGCCGGACTCGTTTAAAAGGCGGTCAATTCCCAACATGGGGAGATACCCAAAAAATCACGGTCGATTTAGGGAATAAGCTTTGGATGTCAGAAGCCAATTTCTTTAAAGTTCAAGCTTCCACCGCATGGATTCGTACTTATGCAGAAAATCACCGTTTTATTACCCGTGCAGAAATTGGTTATTTAAATACCGCGGATATTCGTAAAATTCCACCAGCATTACGTTTCTTTGTGGGGGGCGATCGCAGCGTGCGAGGTTATGGCTATAAGAAAATCTCACCAAAAAATAAAGATGGAAAACTCGTGGGCGGTTCTCGCTTAGTAACAGGTAGCCTTGAATACCAATATCAAGTTTACCCAAATTGGTGGGGAGCCGTATTTGCGGATACAGGTTTAGCCGCTGATGCTTACAAAGCAAATGAGTTACGCTACGGCGCAGGTTTCGGTGTACGTTGGGCATCGCCAGTTGGCGCTATCAAATTTGATATTGCAACGCCAATTCGAGATAAAGATAACAGCAAAAACATTCAATTTTACATTGGCTTAGGGGCTGAAATTTAGGGTATGACTATGTCTGAACAAGAAAAACAACCAGATAACCAAACGACACAACCCGTTAAAAAGAAAAAGACCTGCCGTAAAATTTTATGTGTTGGAAGTGCGGTCATTTTTGTCCCTGTTTTAGGCTTGGTCACAGCACTTTCTTTTGATAGTGGACAACGTGCACTTATTCAACTCGCCGATAAAATGCTCGATAGCTTATCAATTGAGCAAGTCAGCGGTGGCTTACAAGATGGTTTAGTCTTAGAAAATTTACGTTTTCAAACAACCAGCGTAGATGTGGCTCTTCCTAAAACGCACTTACAACTGAATTTAGCTCGTTTACTTTCAGGTGAGATTATTGTTGATGACCTCAGCTTAACGCAGCCTAAAATCACCATTGATACCCGTGTCATGCCGCATTCTGAAGAGAAATCCACAGAAAGTGGTCCAATGGAAAAAATCCATTTACCGGTTTCTGTACAAGTGAAAAATGTCGCGATTACTGACTTTGATATGAAACTCGATCAAAGCAATATTACGTTTTCGTCATTTCAAAGTGCGGTCAGTTTAAACAATGAATCTGGCCTTACCCTTGAGCCCACCACGCTTTCAGATGTACTTTTCTCAACGGTCTCCCTAACTCAACCGAATCCCCCTCAGCCTGAGAAAAAAGAACCTGCTAAACCCGTTGATTGGGCGCAAATTGAGCAAACACTCACACCCGCTTTTTTAGGTAATTTAAATACGGTAAACTTGCCTTTTGATATGCACATTCCAAGTGTTTTGGGGACAAACTGGCAATATCAATCGCTCAATGAAAAAGGCGAAGAAACCCAAAAAATCACTGTGCCTAAAGTAGAATTGCAAGCGGATGCCACCGATCATTTAGTGAAATTACAAAAACTCGACATTGACAGCTCTCTTGGTACACTTTCTAGCCAAGGACAACTCCAGCTCAATGAAGATTTTCCGGTTGATCTCACATTAAAATCTGATCTCCAAGCCTTTAAATCAAAAGACAAAACTATTCTGCCAGCCAGCAAAGTTGATCTCAATTTATCGGGTTCATTGAAAAAAACGACCTCACTTTCGTTAACCACACAGGGTGTGCTTGATGCGACCTTAACGGGTGATGTGAAACTGGCTGAAGATAAAATGCCATTAAATCTGCAGTTAAAAGCGAAAAAAGGTCAATACGCTTTTGCAGATAGCCTTGCACCGCTCAAAATTAACGATGTTGATATCAAGCTTACAGGCGATTTATTGAATTATCACGCAGAGGTTGTTGGGGGCGTGGAAGGTATGGATCATATCCCTCACACTCATGTTGATTTGAATGCAGACGGTAAGCTCTATGAAGTCACCATCAACGAATTAAAACTTGCTGCCCTCGATGGTACGGCACGTTTAACGGGTTCATCAAACTGGAAAGATGGCGCGCAATGGGATGTGACCGCTGATTTAAACAAAATGAACATTCGCCCTTATGTGCCAGCCATGCCAGCCGTATTATCGGGCAAAGTGAGCTCAAAAGGCTCCGCAGATTCCAATCATTGGAAAGTGGATGTGCCAGCCGTGGATTTAACCGGTAGTCTCTCTTCTCGCCCATTAAGCTTAAAAGGTAGTGTCTTTTTAAGTCATGAAACCTTATTAAACATTCCTGATTTATTACTGAACTATGGCGATAACCGCATTGCGGCAAAAGGTATATTAGGTGATAAATCAAACCTAGATTTAGATATCAACGCACCAAGCTTGCGTGGTCTGTGGCAAGATTTAGCAGGTTCCGTGGTCGGTAAAGCTCAGATTTTAGGTAAGCTTACTGCGCCAACCATTAATACTGATTTAACGGCACAAGGCTTGCACTTCCAAGGGTTAGACTTATCCAAAGCCTTAATTAAAGGTAATGTTGTGAGTGAACCGCAAGTGAAAGGTGAACTTAACGTCAAAGCGGAAAACCTCCGCTATGGCGACAGCATTAAATTGCATAATATTGATTTGAATGCATCGGGTGATGAAAAACATCATACGCTTAACTTAAAATCCAAAGGTGAACCCGTTGCAGCTGATTTACAAATTACCGGCAATTTTGACCGCACTTCTCAGCAATGGAAGGGAAATTTAAGCCAGGTACATTTAAATTCACCCATCGGCGATTTTAAAGTTAATCAAACTATTCCGGTGACTTATGACAATAAAAAAATCCAAGCCACCATCGGATCACACTGCTGGGTTAACCAAGATTTAGATCTGTGTTTTCCACAACAATTTACGGCAGGGAAAAACGGTGAAGTCCCTTTTGAGCTTAAACGCATTAATTTAGATGTAGTGAATAGATTGATAGGTCAAAACACGCTCAAAGGCCAATTACAAAGCCGAGGAAAAGTGGCATGGTTCAGCGATAAACCGTTACAACTAAATGTGGCAGTAGAAGGTAATAACATTGGTGTGGCTCAAAAATTAGACTACCGCATCTTTAAGCTAGATATTCCTAAATTAAGTGTGAATGCCGATATTCAAAATAACAATTTAACCCTGAAATCAGACATTAACGTTCAGAATCAAGGCCGAATTGGCACAGACTTAAAAATTAATGATTTAAGTAAAGGCCGACAACTAGGCGGCACCTTTACCATTGAAGGTTTACGCTTATCCTTAGCGAATCAACTTTTCTCTAGCGGTGAAAGCATGGATGGTGAAGTGGTTTCTCGCTTAAGTTTCGGTGGCAATTTAGAAAAACCATTATTAAACGGTAATTTCGATATTCGCAATGTAAAAACAAAACTGAAAAGCCTGCCTTTTGATGTAACTGATGGTCAAGTGGCAATCCGCTTTAATGGCACTTCTTCAACTTTAAATGGTCATGTACAAACACCAGATAGTAAACTCAACATCAATGGGCTGGCTAACTGGGCACACATGAATAACTGGACGGCTGAAGTCAGAGCGCAAGCAGATAACTTCAAAGTTGATATTCCTTCTATGGCGAAGTTAAAAGTCAGCCCGAATGTGGTTGTCAAAGCCTCGCCAAAACGCTTAGATTTAAGCGGAAACGTGGATATTCCATGGGCAAGAATTGCTATTGAAAGTTTACCAGACAATGCTGAACCGGTGAGTGAAGATGAAGTGATTTTAAATGGCCCGAGAAAAAGTAAAGAAGAACTCATCAATCGCCAATTTGCAGCCGAAACTAAATCGGGCATGCAAATTCAATCTGATTTAAAAATTAAAATCGGCGATGATGTGCATTTAAATGCCTATGGTTTAAAAACGAATTTGGATGGTTTACTTTCTGTGAAACAGGATAAAGGTAAGCTAGGATTATTCGGTCAAATTAACCTGAAAAATGGTCGTTATGCTTCTTTTGGACAGGATTTATTAATTCGTAAAGGGCAAATCAGCTTCGCCGGTTTACCTTCACAACCGATGTTAAATATTGAGGCGATTCGTAACCCAGAAGCCATGGAAGACAATAAGGTCACAGCAGGGGTAAAAGTGATTGGTATGGCATCTAGTCCACAAGTCACTATTTTCTCTGATCCAGCCAAATCTCAAGAACAGGCACTTTCTTATTTATTAACTGGTCGCTCATTAGAAAACAGCGGCGAAGCCGGCTCTAGTGGTTCTGTGGGTGCGGCATTACTCGGCTTAGGTTTAGCGAAAAGTGGTAAAGTCGTCGGCGGTATTGGCGAAGCCTTTGGTATTCAAGATTTAAACTTAGGCACTGCCGGTGTTGGAGATAGCTCCAAAGTACAAGTTAGTGGTAACATTGGTAAACGCTTACAAGTGAAATACGGTGTAGGATTGTTTGATGGCTTGGCGGAAGTGACCTTGCGTTACCGCTTAATGCCACAACTTTATTTCCAATCGGTTTCCAGTACAAACCAAGTTTTTGATTTATTGTATCAATTTGAATTTTAGGAAAGGACATGCATAACGACAAGCAACTGGCTCAACTCGCAGAACCTCATCACCGAGGTGAGGCCCGGGAGATTGCCGCCATTGATTTAGGCTCAAACAGCTTCCACATGATCGTGGCGCGCATTATCAATGGCTCAATTCAGGTGCTTTCTCGTTTAAAACAAAAAGTGAGACTTGCCGATGGCTTAGACGAGCACAATGTATTAAGCCAAGAAGCCATTGAGCGCGGTGTAAATTGCCTTGCACTTTTTGCTGAACGCTTACAAGGCTTTGCGCCAGAAGATGTGAATGTCGTCGGCACTTATACCTTACGAAGAGCGGTCAATAATGACGAATTTTTACGTCAGGCTGCCACTGTCTTTCCCTATCCGATTAATATCATTAGTGGTCAAACTGAAGCCAAAACTATTTATGCGGGTGTTTGCCACACTCAACCCGAAAGCGGACGTAAACTGGTCATCGATATTGGTGGTGGCTCGACAGAAATGATCATCGGTGATGATTTCACCCCCTTAGTGGCGGAAAGTCGTCACATGGGCTGCGTCAGCTTTGCCAAAAAATTCTTCCCGAATGGACAAATTTCAAAAGAAAACTTCGAGCAAGCTCGCCAAAGTGTGGTCAATAAAATTGAAGATTTAAGCTGGGAATATCGCAAGCTCGGTTGGCAATCGGTGTTAGGTTCATCCGGCACCATCAAAACCGTCTATCAAGTGATTACTGCAACTCTTGACCCGAACGGCATCATCACCGCTGAACGCTTACAAAATTTGATTGACCGAACTTTACAAGCCTCTCATTTTGAAGAACTCAATATCGCAGGATTAAATCCAGACCGCATCGATGTATTTGTGCCAGGATTAGCCATTTTAAGTGCTGTTTTTGACGTATTTGGCTTAGAAAATATGCGCTATTCTGACGGTGCCTTGCGTGAAGGGGTGATTTACAGCCTGGAAAAAAATTTCCAAGTTTCAGACATCCGTACACGTACCGCATTAGGACTTGCCGAACAATTTAACTTAGATTTAGCGCAAGCCGATCGCGTGGCAAATAGTTCAAAAACCTTAATTGACCAATACACCCATTGGCAAAAACCGCATCTCGCTGATGAAATGAAAAATCTGTTGATTTGGGCAGCGCGCTTATTAGAAGTAGGCATCGTAATCAATCATCGAAATGTGCAAAAACATTCCGCTTATATTCTGCAAAATATGGAATTACCGGGTTTTGATCGCGAGCAGCAACGCTTATTGGTGAATTTAGTTCGTTATCATACGGGTGCATTTAAAAAGAATGATTTACCGATTTTTGCTCGTTATGCAGATGAAGATATCCTTGTTTTACTGCTTCTTTTACGCATTTCGGTGATTTTAAATAAATCTCGCCAAGCAACAGATAGCACGGATAAAATTAATCTCAGAATTGACCGCTCTTTGCAGACTTGGGAACTAACTTTTGAGAAACATTATTTGGATAACAATCCATTAGTGTGGAATGAATTGCGCTTAGAAAGCAATTTACTCAAAGATTTAGAACTCAGTTTGATTTTTAACTGATAGAATAGGGGCTTCCATGCCCTTATTTTTTATCTTGCTCCAACAGCAAACTATAAATATTGGCGAGATAATAGCTCTGCTCGGCTTCGGGAATATCTTGCGGAATAAAAGAAAGCAAATCGTGGTGAATTTCCAAAACATTAGGGAAAATGACCGCACTTTGCATTTCATCATAAAAGGGTTGATGGAGCGGAGAAACGCAACCGCCTCGTTTTAAGCGGGCAAGGCTGTTGGCAATATGCAATAAGAGTGTGATGACGGTCGGAATCGACACATCAATGCGCCAATGATGCTCTAGGCGACTTTGCAAAGTCAGAATAATATCAATAACGTCCTGATCAATCTGACCGCGAATTTTCCAACGGGTTAATTGTTTGAGTAACGACATAACATTCCTTTTTAAGATAGGATAACTTTACCGCTATTTCATAAAATTACCAGTGCACAGATCACAAAATTGAAACAAAGTGAAAAAATTTACTAACTAGGAAAGCAATAAATGATAGATAACAGACTTTTTGAAAAATATGATGGCCTTATTTTTGATATGGATGGCACCTTAATCGACACCATGCCAGTGCACGCCCGCGCGTGGAGTATGGTAGGGGAACAATTTGGTTATCGTTTTAACAGCCAAATTATGTATGATTTAGGTGGCGCAACCGTGAGCACTATCGCCTCAGCTATTATGCAAGATGCCGGTATGCCACAAGAACGTTTAGATGAAGTCATACAAGCAAAACGCAAACTTTCTTACGAATTGATTCCAACAGAATCAAAATTACTCCCAACCTTTGATGTAGTGCGTCATTACTATCAACAAAAGCCAATTGCGCTCGGCTCAGGTTCGAACCGCCAAATGATTGATATGTTGATGCAAAAATTAGACATCAAACATTACTTTAACGCTATTGTGAGTGCTGATGATGTGAAAGAACATAAACCGCATCCAGAAACCTTTTTACGTTGCGCAGAACTGGCAAAAGCCGAACCATCACGTTGCATCGTTTTTGAAGATGCCGATCTCGGCGTAAAAGCGGGATTAAACGCAGGGATGGATGTGTTTGATGTTAGAACGCGCGAGATTATTAGAGCCTAATGTGGGACATTTTCTCTTTCAGCTTTTGGGCTGATTTTTGGCAAACCCATGGCTTGTGGTTGATGTTTTTCAGCGCTTTCTTAAGTGCCACCATCTTGCCGGGTAATTCAGAAATTGTGTTTGTCTCTCTTGCTGCGCCAAAAGTATTGGTCGGATCGTTATTAAGTGCGGATATTTTTTGGCTTGTTTTTCTGGCAACCGCAGGTAATACACTTGGCAGCCTCACCACTTACTGGATTGGCCGATGGTTTCCGAAAATTGACAGCAAAAATGACCGCACTTTATGGGCGATAAACAAAATACAACGCTATGGTGCCATCACTCTATTATTGAGCTGGTTGCCTATTATCGGGGATGTGTTTTGTGCGGTAGCCGGTTGGCTTCGATTGAATTGGCTAAGTTGTTTGATTTTTATGACAATTGGAAAAGGACTGCGTTATATTGCGTTACTCTTTTTCAGTTTACCTTTCGTATCATAGCCGAGAATAGCCTTTGTGCATAACCTAGTTGTGGGCTAGAATAAAGACGAATTGATATTCAACAGATAAAAAACGCCCCTTATCAAGTAAGGGGCAAATAACCTAAGGAACCAATTTTATTAAAACAACTGCAAGTTGCTTGTTCTATAAGACCGACGCTAAAAAGAAAAGTTCAAAGGAATTGTAAAAAAATGTAAAAAAATTTACAAAAACTTGCAATTAATTTACAAATCACTGATTTTCAAGGAAATAAATATGCCATTACTCGACAGTTTTAAAGTGGATCACACCCGTATGAACGCACCAGCCGTGCGCGTTGCCAAAACGATGCGTACCCCAAAGGGCGATGACATCACGGTTTTTGATCTTCGTTTTTGCATTCCAAACAAAGAAATTCTCCCACCAAAAGGGATTCACACTCTTGAGCATTTATTTGCGGGCTTCATGCGTGACCATTTAAACAATGACAATGTAGAAATCATCGATATTTCCCCAATGGGCTGTCGTACAGGTTTTTACATGTCATTAATTGGCACACCAAACGAACAACAAGTGGCTGATGCATGGTTAGCTTCCATGAAAGATATTTTAACCGTGCAAGATCAAAACCAAATTCCTGAATTAAACGAATACCAATGCGGAACTTACACCGAACATTCTTTAGAAGAAGCACATGAAATTGCTAAAAATGTGATTGCTCGTGGTGTGGGGATTAATAAAAATGACGATTTAGCACTTGATGAATCTTTCTTAAAATAAGGACACAACATGACAACCCTAGGTACAGCATTAACCCCGAATGCTATCAAAGTGATGATGCTTGGCTCTGGTGAACTGGGCAAAGAGGTGGTGATTGAATTACAACGTTTAGGCGTGGAAGTGATTGCCGTCGATCGTTATGAAAACGCCCCAGCACAACAAGTGGCACATCGTGCTTATACGATTTCCATGCTAGATGGTGCAGCACTCAAAGCCTTAGTGGAAAAAGAGCGCCCTGATTACATTGTGCCGGAAGTGGAAGCCATCGCGACTGATACGCTGATTGAATTAGAAAAAGCGGGTTTTAATGTTGTTCCTACCGCCAAAGCCACCAAGCTGACGATGAATCGCGAAGGTATTCGCCGTTTAGCCGCTGAAGAACTTGGCTTGCCAACCTCACCTTATCAATTTGTCGATAACTTTGCTGACTTCCAAAGTGCAGTTGAAAAAATCAGTATTCCTTGCGTGGTGAAACCGATTATGTCCTCTTCTGGCCACGGTCAAAGTATTTTGAAATCCAAAGACGACTTACAAAAAGCCTGGGATTACGCTCAACAAGGTGGCCGAGCAGGTGCGGGACGCGTGATTGTAGAAGGGTTTGTTAAATTCGATTATGAAATCACCTTGCTCACCGTTCGCCACATCAACGGCACCAGCTTCTTAGCACCAATCGGCCATCGTCAAGAAGATGGCGACTATCGCGAATCTTGGCAGCCACAAGCCATGTCTGATGTAGCGTTGAAAAAAGCACAAGACGTAGCAGAGAAAATTACCACAGCATTAGGTGGTCGCGGCATTTTCGGTGTGGAAATGTTTGTATGTGGTGATGAGGTGATCTTCAATGAAGTCTCCCCACGCCCACATGATACCGGAATGGTCACGCTAATTTCTCAAGAATTATCTGAGTTCGCCTTGCACGCCCGTGCAATATTAGGCTTACCGATTCCAGAAATCACCCTTATTAGCCCATCCGCTTCAAAAGCCATTGTGGTAGAAGGCCAATCGAAAAACGTGCAATTTGGCAATATCGCCGAAGTGTTAGCTGAACCGAACACTAATATTCGCATTTTCGGCAAAGGCGAAGTCAATGGTCATCGCCGTTTAGGTGTGTTACTCGCTCGTGATATTTCTGTAGAAAAAGCATTGGAAAAAGTAGAACGAGCTTACGCGAAGTTGAATGTGAAATTATAAGATTTACTTAACATAAGCATCATTGAAAATAAAAAGAGCGGTCAATTTTTGAGTGGTTTTAAAACTCTTTGAAAATTGACCGCACTTTCAAACATTAAATTCTACGAATACTTTTTCATTAATTCATAAATTGGTTTTAATTGAGGCTCATTCTCTGTAGGTTTATAACTTTCAAGAATAGTTTCATCCTCATTTACTAAGTAATGCACATTTGCCCCTTTTTGAAGCATAAGCTCTAAAACATCCAATCTCTCTGGGATATATCCAATCATAGATAAAGGGATTAAACCATCTTGGTTCGGTAAATTAGGATTTGCTCCTGCTTTGAGTAACGCTATCGCTGCCTCAGCATTTTTACTCCGTAATGCATAATGCAAAGGAGTCATTCCATATATATCCTGAGCATTAATATCTATACCCTTATTAATTAGATAATTAATAACATCAGAGGATGGTTTATTTGACTCAAATCCTAATAAGGCTTTATGCAACCAATTCCAACACTCTACAGGAGTTACTTCCATGATATTCCTTTCCTTATTTTGAAAAAGCTCTTCCAATAAAGTTAAATCACCAGAATCCATTGCATCTAAAATTTTTATGCCCATTTCTAACTTATTATTCATTTATTTTCCTCTTTCAAAGTTTTTCATATCACGAACAATTCGTTCAATATCATCTCTACCAGGCATCTCATTTCTATGACTTCGATTTTCAGACATATTTTCTAACCTAAATTTATTAGGTCTTGCATTTACATAATCATTAAATTGTTTTTGACTCCAATTTAATTCTTTAGCTGCAAGATGCATATCTATTAAAAAGTGCGGTCAGTTTTTAAGAGGTTTTAAAACTCTTTAAAATTAACCGCACTTTACATTTTTGAGGACAATATCTTACCGATAAATACTCGTACAATACGTCAGGGCTTGTCTTACGGCTTTTCCTAATTCTTCATCTGAAATATTCTTGTCATATTTAAATTCTAATGCTGAATTGTCAGGAAGTGAAATTCCTGTACTTCCATCTAAAGAATCTTGATGAAGAGGCGAAATAGTTATATATAAATCATCTTGCTCTAAAGATAAAGAAGACATATCCTTATAGATAGATTTTTTATTTTTGTATCCGTAGCGTTTTTTCATATCTTCCTCAAGTCTTTTTTGCAACCCTTTCATTTTTTCAGAATTAAAGATAGCCTGAAACTCTTCGAATGAAATTTCTTTACTTTCATTAAGCTTTTCTTTAATTAACCTTCCTAGATCTAAATCAGAAATATCAACTTCATTAAAAATAAAATCTTGATCTGGATTTACCATTGAAAGCATTCCAGTAATCAGAGATGTTACCAAAATAAAATCACAATTAACTTCAATAAATATACTTTTAGACTTACTCATATTAATTTACCTTATTAACAATGATATTAGTTCCTTTCGATCTAGCATATTCTATAGATTTATCTATAGCTTTCATCTGTTCTTTTGATGTTCTAGCCGGAATTGCCAAATATAATTCTCTAGATTTAATATTTGAGGAACGTAAAATAAATAAACCTTTCTTATCTTGTTTAAAATTGACCATATCATCAACATACTTATTCAATGTATAAGTAATTTTTGATGGATTTTGGTAAGTTTTTGAACCAACCGTATCCATTGTTTTTGAACTTATTGCTGTACCATCAGGAAGAAGATGATCAAAGGTTTTAAAATTAGGTTTGATATCATTTAAGTTTATTGAGCCATCTGGAAGCTTCGATTGAACATAAGCTTCCCATGGTTTACCTTGATTTGAAATCCCTTTCCCCCACTGAATACCTATTTGACTATTAGGTATGCCTTTTCTTGATAAGTTTAATTTTCCGGATTTAGCTATATCTGTAATCTTAGAGATCCCTTCAACCATCGCCAATCCCGCACCACTTAGAACAACTCCTCCTGTTGAAACACCTTTCATTTTACCTTGGCGGTAACCTTGCATTTCACCCGCAAGTTTTGGATTCTCTTGAAGAGCACGCGCATAAGCCTCATCCCAATCTTTCAACGAGACCACAACATTATTATAGGTTTTCTCTGGGTTTGAAATAGCTTCCCATAAAGACACTACGGTATCATCTAAATTAACAACTGCATCTGCTGTTTCTTTAACACTATCAAGTTGCCCTTGAGCTTCTGCAAGTTCTAGACCTTCTTGATATTCTTTAGCTTTATCTTCATCTCCATTGAATAAAACCTTGGCATACATTTCAATGTTTTGCTTACGCTCATCACTAGGATGAACGTCATCAGCCATGCTGTTATTCTCCACAGCATCCTTCGCCGTTTTAGCTGCAATAATCGCCCCATCAGAGCTATCTGATAAACTCCCACCGGCAATACCCGCTGCTACCTGGCTTAAAGACGATACCGTACGTTTTTCTTCTTCGCTAAGCTTTTCAGGTGATTTATTGTAAAGTGTCGAGGCAAGGAAATGAGCCGCCGCCTCACCACCAGCTGCACCCGCCGCACCCGCAGCAACATTACGATTGCCCGCATAAGCCTCTACCGCGCCCCAAAGTGCATGAGTTGTCAAATTAAGCGCGGTATTCACATTGCCTTTTGCATCTGTTGTCGCTTTCTTAATTTGATTATTCACCGCAGGCGATAATCCTGAAGCCACGACTTCCGCTGCCGGTCCCGGCTAAAGCGGTGCTGATAACATTTAATGCCGAATCAATGACAAGACGTTGACTTCCACCTGTTTCCCATTCTTTGTTGTGCTAGATTGGCTATTGGAATCTTTACTATACACCAATGCAGGGGTTAGGTTTAATAGTAATATTCGCATTTTCGGCAAAGGCGAAGTGAATGGCCATCGCCGTTTAGGTGTCTTGCTCGCTCGTGATATTTCCGTAGAAAAAGCATTAGAAAAAGTAGAGCGCGCTTACTCGAAGCTAGATGTGAAATTATAAGGTTTTCTTGAAATAAGCATTATTGAAAATACAAAAAGAGCGGTCAATTTTTTAGAGGTTTTAAAACTCTTTGAAAATTGACCGCACTTTACACCTAGATACTTTAAATTTTCTTAATCAAAAATTAAAAATCTAACTAATTATTAAATAATTAAGATCGTAAAGTTTAATTGTTTTAAACAACATAACTTTATAAAAGTAAACTTATAAAGCATAATCATTATTTATTTTTCATATTTTTACTCAAGTAAAAACAGAATAGAAGCAAAACCAATATTAAGGGAAACCATTTTAATGTCACTAATAAACTAACCTTACTAAAATCAAAGTTAAACTTGTATAAAGCTAATGCATACATAAATAAAATTGATATCAATGACATTTTCAAAACAAGAAAAAAATCATTTCTCATGTTTATTTGCCTCCTTCAATTGTTCATAATATTTTTCAAAAGAATTTGTCATTGCCTCTTTTATAAGAGGAAAGCCCGTATAATGTCCAAATTTATTTTCAAGCCCTGAGCTTAAGATATTGCTTCCTGTTGTTTTAACAATATCATAGTTCCCACTATCTTTAGCCCAATCAACAGTCACTCCTAGCCCAATAACAGGAAGCATTGGCATACCTGTAGTTGCTCCAGCTGAAAAGAATGAATATCCAACCTCTTTAGTAGATTTCAATAAGTTATCTCTTGTTAACGACTTCCCATTAGCATAATCATTTGCCTCAAAACCAGCTTTAATACCTCCAGCTGCTACGGCATTAGTTAGAGCTACTTTCGTTCCTTGCTCCCCCATATTTTTCACACCAGTACGAACATATTCTCTCGCACCATTAACACCTTTTCCGACAATATCCGCATAAGTTAATTGTCCATTTACATAGGCTTTATTGAGTGCATCATTTACAACTGGTAACGTCTTATTCAGCTTGTTCTCTGCTTTGACTGCAGCAACAAACGCTTTATCGCCTATATTTATTGCAGTATTTTTAACTACATTTACCGCTGCATTCTCAACCATAGTTACACCTTTCACTAAAGCTGTGCCAGCGCCTGGTCCGCCAAATAGTGCTATAGCTTCTAAGTTTGATTTCTCAAGCTTTCTTGACCAGTTATCATTTAAAACTTTATCTTTTTCTATCGCATTCACCAATGATGGGTAATGAGGCTTCATCTGTTTTGATAAATCTACGTCATATAGGCGTTTCATTGCTTCTTCATGTGTAATGTGAACACCATTTCTTGCTTCAGTATGCACAATATCCCATGCTATTTCTGAAAGGTAAGTATCAAGATATTTTTTCAATTCAGGATGTAGGTTACCTTTATTTTTCTGCGCCTTGCTTAGTAAGAAATCCACTAAATCACTTTTGTTGAGTAATTTTTTAGCCTCTTCTAATTCAGCAGGGTATAAATAACCACGTTTATCGAGATTTTCTTCAAGTTTAGCCACGCGCTCGTTATCACGAATTGAGAGCTCATTATTCTCTACCGCATTCTTCGCCGTCTTAGCTGCAATAATTGCCCCATCAGAGCTATCTGATAAACTACCACCGGCAATACCTGCTGCTACCTGACTTAAAGACGATACCGTACGTTTTTCTTCTTCGCTGAGCTTTTCAGGTGATTTATCATAAAGTGTCGAGGCTAAGAAATGAGCCGCCGCCTCTCCACCTGCAGCACCTGCCGCACCAGCAGCAACATTACGGTTACCCGCATAAGCCTCTACCGCGCCCCAAAGTGCATGAGCAGTCAAATTGAGAGCCGTATTCACATTGCCTTTTGCATCTGTTGTCGCTTTCTTAATTTGATTATTCACCGCAGGTGATAATCCTGAAGCCACCACTTCCGCTGCCGGTCTGCCGGCTAAAGCAGTGCTGATAACATTTAATGCTGAATCAATGACAAGACGTTGATTTCCACCTGTTTCCCATTCTTTGGCTTCGCGACTCGCTGTCTCAAAATTATCTCGTGCTTGTTTGACTAAAGCGCGGTTAGTTTCGTTGTTGTTTTTTGCCTTGGCTTTTTCTGCTTCTTCTAACGCAATTGCGGCTTCATGACGTTTCGCTTTCGCTTCTTCACCAAATTTATTAGCAAGCAAACTTCCTGCTTCCGCGACATTTGGTCCAAATTTCTCTGTCACCTCACGTTGGAAATCAAGCTCTTTTTGAACATCATCTTTATTAAAACGATTCTCTAATTTGCCACTTTGGCTTTGTGCACTCTCTGTAGTGATATCGGTTTTAATCGCAGCAATTTCTTCTTGTACCGTTTTACCTGTACGTTTTAATTGCTCTGCTTCATCTTTAATAATGATATTTTGTGTATTAATACCACTTTTTGTTGTGCTAGATTGGCTATCGGAATCTTTACCATAGCCCATGCCATAAGAGAATTGAAGAGATTCCTTGCCTTCAGCCAATTTCTTGGTGTTCTCTTGTCCATTTACTCCTTTAGAATTAACAGTTGTGTTGCCATTCTTATCGGTATAAAGCAGATTACCATCTTTATCTGTAGCTTGTTTTGTACTTTGAGCTGCACCATTTTCACCAAATGGTGTTTCAAAATTAGCCGATACACTACCACTTACACCAAAACTGCTGCCACTATGGTTTGAGTGATTCTCAATATCTGAATGAGTAAGGCTGCCAGTGCTAAAATGGTTTTTACCATCTGCTTCTACTTTTTGTGTAGAGGTAATCAATGCACCTTTAAGATCAGTATGCTTATTAACATTAATATCATAGCCTTCATCTCCAGCATAAATTCCAGCTTGTTCATTAATGCTGGCGTGGTCGGCATTGATTTTCGATTTATTGAAACTACCTCCAACGGATGCGCCATATCCCACCGTCACACTACCAGTCACGTTCATTTGTTTGCCTTTGTACGTGGCGGTGTCTTGTAAGCTTTCGATGTTGAGGTTTTGGGCATTGACTTCTACACGTTTGCCTTTTACTTGGCTACCAATAATATTGGCATCACCACCTGCATGAATCACGGTTTTACTTTGACTATCACCTACGTGGCTTGCAACATAAGTAGTTTCATCACCATTGCCGTAACCTTTTCCGTAATTACCGCCTAAAGTAGCCCCAGCAACCGCACCATTACTCACTTTAATGGCTACCCCTGCATTAAAACCACTCGATTTATTCGTGCTACGTTCTTGGTGGTTTTGTTCTGTGGCTTTAATATTGACTTGGTTATCTGCAATCAATGTTGTGCCTTGTTTGCCTGAGATATCCGAACCTTTAATATTAATGTCAGAATTCTTTCCTGCACCCGTTGCCACAATATTCACCTTGCCGCCTGCATTAACTTGAGATTTGGCTGCGGTTTTTCCTTCAGTATGCGTACGTGATTCGCTCTTTTGTTGGCCGTAAGTGATTTGTGCCCCTACTACGGAATCCACATCGCTATTACTCATTGCTTTTTGAATAGAGTCGCTAGCTTTCATTACGCTATCAGCTGCACGATAAGCATCAAAACCAGCATTAGCTGCTGCCATAGCATTTACACGATCATGCTTACTCTCACCTACTTGTCGAGTTGATTGCACCACGCCTTGTACTGCTTGAACAGCAGAAATAACAGGAGAGGTAATAGCAATCGTTAAACCTTTTTGCTCAAATTTTTGTTTGGTATTGGTTTCATATTTGTCATCTGCAGCTTTAATATCGACTTTTTTCGCCAGAATATTCACATCGCCGTCTTTGATTGCACTCACCTTACTAGCGGTCTGAGTATAAGTGTTTTCTGCAATCATCGTCGTATTGCCGTTCAAGCTACCTACTTGGCTACCTTGTGCATAAAGCTTAGTCTGATCACTTTCTGTGGTTTGTTTTTGAGAACCAAAGGTTACTCCAATACCACCTCCCAACATGCCTGATTTTTTCTTGCTGTAATAATCATCAGAGTAGACTCGGTTCTCAGCCTCACGAATATCAATATTTTTGGCCTTCACCGTCAAACCATTACCAGCTGCCACATTTGAGCCCTGAATAGTGACATTACCTTTGCTTGAATGAAGATCAATCTTATCTGCATCTAAGGTTGAGCCTTCTGCAATATCATAATCATGATGATGTCGACGCTCTTCAGTCTCTTTGGTTAATAAACCTTTAGATTTTTGCTTATTACGGGTATCTAGATGTTCAATATCTCGCCCTTCTTCAATTCGAACATCTCCTTTAGAGGCAACCATTACTTTTCCATTAACACTCGTTACTTCAGCTTGACGAAGTGTAGCTTCTGTTTGACCAACTAAGCGCACTCCGTCCTTGCCGCTAATAACAGAGCCAACTTCACCTTCTTTATCTAAGTGATAATGATGGTTATTGCTAAAGTCATAGTGTTCTTTACTGCTTTGCTTCTCAGTGGTTACCAAAAGCTTACCTTTGGCATTTACATCAACCGTACCTGCCGATTTCACATTTGCTGCTTTTATTGTGATATCACCACCACTTTGAATGGATAACTCACCACCTTTGCCTGTTACCTTCAATTCACTTTGGCGATCGACAATCTTATTGCCGGTTTCGGTACGTCCTAATTGGCTTTGTGTTTCTGTTGTGGTGGCACCAAGCTCTACGGATTTTCCACCATAAAGTGACAAGCTATCTGCAGCCACAATCTTGCCACCAAGGTTCACTAATTTTTGCTTAGAATTAAGGTTAACATTATTAGCAAAAACCAGACCTTTGTTCTCTAAATCTTGACCATGTAGGTTCACTAGGTTCGACGCAAGCACCGTCCCTTCATTGGTCATATTGGTTACCGAACCCACAATGCTGTCCCCCGAAATCACAGAGCCCGTAGGGGTAACTTGAGTACGATTAGAAGCCAAGTAAATTTTCGGTGTTAACACATTGAGTTTTTTACCACTTGGTAAAATGATTTCTTGGTTTACCATCCACACTAAGTCAGTGGTCAACTCCGCCATTTGTTCTTTGGTTAAGCCAACACCTGGCACTAAATTAAATTGTTTAGCATAACGTATACCATTGTTCATCAAACCTTGGTATTGCTCTAAATCATTTTGGTAACCTTCAAGATAACGACGTCCAGTTAACTGATTGATTTGCTCATTCACTAAACGTAACTCATAAAAACCATCCCCAAAACGTTTCAGCATATTATTTGGATCATAGCGTAGAGCATTGAACATATAATCCGAACTTAACCATTTTTGCTTATTCGCAAAACGTGGGTCGGTTTCAATCACATAGCCTTTTGGTGCATTAGGATTCACATTATAAAGAGAAGATTTATCCAGCGATTGTGTCAGACGATTTAACACCACATCCCCCACATCACCTTTATTCGCTACACCATTATTAGCAAATTCAGGTGCTACATTTTCTTTATAAGCAAACACCCCTAAATCTTTCACACTTTCATTTTGTTTGTAATAAATACTGGTATCACTTTTAGTGGTATCGTAATGATCTATACATCCTACGAACTTAATTTTTTTAGCACACGCTCGCCCTTTATAAAACGCAGTTACACGACCTGCATCCGTTACAATAGTACGACCTTTCAACTCTTTCTGATCTAATTGTCCATCCGCAATTTGAATCACCCCACCAGCAATCACCTTACTGTCTTGGTTATCCACATGTGCATCATTAAAATCAATACCACCCCCACTTAAAATCTTCCCTTCCTGGTATTTTGGTTTAAGTACCATGGTTTCATTCACTGTGCGGGTATAATCATATTGATGCCAGTTATCACTTTCGATTTTGCCGTCTGGTGAAAAAATGTGATAAAGATTTTTTACTTTTTTGTTCAAACCACCACGGCTACTCTTATCATCTTGTTTAACCTTATAAACCCCGGAGTCTTTACCATAGATAGTCGAATCACTCCCAATTCGATACTCAAAAACCGGCGTAGACGAAGTATCCACATTTTCTGTTTCAAGGAAAAAGTGTTTATTTTCTACTGTCCCTGTATTAAAAGTGATTGCTTTACTTTTCGCACTATCGTAAAGATTTAATGCTTCAATCACACCGTTGTAGTTGTGAACATACGCTGATTTACCTGTAACCTGGTTGTTTTCATCCAACGCTTTACCCACATAAATCTTACCCATACTTAAAAGGGTACTTTCATTGCGGTTTAAAACTTTATCCACGCCCACATCTAAACGCTCACGCGCGGCAATCACAGCAGATTTATCCCCTTCTTCAAGGTTATTTAAACTATCCCCCTGTAAAGCCACATGGTCACCGTAAATACGCCCCATCCCCAAGTTATTAATGGTCACTACTTTTGCAACGGTCAATGCACCATCAATTAAGCCTCGGTTAGTCAACGTATTTGTATTAATGCGTGTTTCATTACCACTAATTTCAGCATCTTTAGTGTTATCCACATTAGCGGCTTTAACATCAGCCTTATTGCCTACACGTAATTGGCTATCATTTTTAAAATTCCCTTCGGTTTTAAAATCTAAATTACCGCCAACTTGGAATGCATTATTTAACGTTAAACTGTCTTGTAAACGAACCGTTAAATCCCCTTTGGTTTTAATATTACCTTCATTGGCTAACGTCTTTGCTTTTAACTCAATTGATTTACCCGCTTCAATCTCACCAGCTTGATTATCAATTGTTTTCGCTACATCAAGGTTGGCATGCTCATCAGCGTAGATTCCCCCTTGTTGGTTCGAAAGATTTTCAGCGGTAATAGCCACTTGAGCACCACGGATACCTTGTTCCGTTTTGCCGCCAGCTTTCGTCCCTTGGTTATCTACATGTTTTGCTTTAATCGTCACTTTCTCTGTTGCAACAATTAAAGAGCCTTTATCAGATTGCTTGCGGTTATCCACGTTGTTCGCGTTAAGCTGAACTTGTTTACCAGCAATCACACCCTGTTTGTTATCAATGTTTTGAGCGTTAAGTTGCGTTTGAGCTTTAGCATAAACGGTGCCACGGTTCTCAATATTCTTTTTCGCATTGAGTTGGGCATTTTCGCTCCCCCCAATAAAGCCTTCATTGACAATCTTACCTTGGCTGTCAACTTTCACACTTCCAGCAGATGCACCAATGTGCCCCGCATTGCGTACACCAAGGCCTTGGCCGTTATCCACTAAATGGATTTTCTCCGCATACATCCCACCCAATTGGCTTACATCCACACTGTAGCTTTGGTTTTCACTTTGCGTATCAGAAGTGCGGTCAGTGTTGTCGATATTTTTATCGCCCACGTAAACAACCGAATCATTCGTGCGGTCAACGTTGTTTTTACCTGTGGTAACTTTAATACCTTTCTTCGACCAAACGCCACCATTGATTTCCGCTTTATCAGCAATAATATCGGTGTAATCAGATTGACTGTTATCCATCCCTTTTTGACCAACAGTTACCTTACCGCCTTTTACACGATAACCTTTCAACTCGCCATTTTCTACTTCTGCTTTACCGGTTGTCAGCGTTGTACGCCCAGCATTAATCACACCACAGCCATCACATTGAATACCAATTGGGTTGGCAATGACGACATCTGCTTTTTTACCCGCTACTTCCACATAGCCTTTTAAACGGCTTGGGTTGGCAGAGTTTACCTCGTTAAGAATGACTTTCGCTTCACCGCGAGCAAGATTCGGGTTACCTTGTACCCAGCCCGCTATTTGCGTTTGTGCCGCTTTACGAGCATTGTTTAACACGGCGCCTTTCTCAGTTACATCAAATTGTGAATATTGGTTACGTGATACGCCACCAGCACTTGGTGTTTGAATATTTACTTGCGGTAAACCATTCGCTGTTTGGAGTACTATGGGTTGTTGATTACCTGGTGCTGATTTATCCGCGCGAATAGCCATATCTTCTGCATAAGCAGAAGGCATTAAAAAGACGAAGCCCAATGCCAACATTAAGCTAAAATGAATGGAGTTGAGGGAGAAGGAAAGTGCGGTTGAAAATAATCCTGTTTTTTCTTGTTCTGGACTCACATTTTCACTTTGTGCTTTACCTTGAGATTTTGCCAACTCAGATACCACCACTAGCTGGTTTAATATACGGCTAAAAATCACTTTATAATGACGTTTATTCATTTTTTAATTTCCTTTAAGCTTTAAATCTAAAATCTTGTTTAGTTTTAATTCATTCACTAATCTGAAAACATAAGCATTAAAAACGGTAGCTCACATTAAATCCAGTTGTCACATGACTGGTTCTAAATCCTTCCGGTTTTTTAATTGGAACACCTACGAAATAATCATAGTTAATGCCCCATAATTTACCGCGAAGTCCAATTACGCCCCCCATTAAGCTATCACCAATTTGAAGCTCTTCTTGGCTAGAGTGCACTTTACCTCGGTCAATCCCTAAATAAAGCTCATGTCCCTTATTGGCGATATTCCAACCTAATTCATTTCGCCATAACCAACCTTTTTCACCGGAAAGTGATAGCTCGCCATCAAACCCTCGCACGGTATAACGACCACCAATACTAAATTTATCTTGTTGTGTTAAAGGTGTGCCGTTCCATTGTCCATTCCAGCTGGTGTTAAAGCGGAAAGGTTGATTGCCGATAGTGAAAGGATAGGTAAAATCAACGCCTGCAGTAAAAATCTGCATGCGGGAAGTCCCTTCACCAAACGCTTCTTCCGGAGCGGGTAAGGATTTATTCCCACCCGTACCACGTTTATAGTTCGCAAACAGTTGTAACACTGTTTCACCAATGTATTGAGTGTGATTAAGCCCCACTTCCCAACCAGCTATTCGACGACGTTGCACTTCAATTTCGGTGTCATTGATATAGTTATGGGATTTTTTCGTCCATAACGCGGCATTCACATAGGTTTTGTGAAGACTTCCACGAGATAATAAGCGACTTAAGTTCGCTTTCATTTGTTGGCTTTCACCTGAATAGGTATAAGACTCAAACGCGCCCGCTACCGTTTGGTGATAAGAATATTTTGAACCGGAAAGGATTAAGAGATAGTTCTTCCAAGGAATAGAATAATAGAGACTAATATTTTTACTACCATAATCCCCTTCTGCATCATCGCTATTACGCTTAAAGGTGCGTGTGCCACTGATATAGAACATATCATTAAGTGTTAACACATTATCCAAGAAAACGTGGCTGAACCCTGTAAACGACCAGTAGATTTACTGCCTGAGTCATCTAACCCTAAGGTTAAATGAAAAGGTAAGCGTTGCTTATAAGCAATCACCACGTCTGTTTCACCTACCGCATCAGTTGGCACAAGCTCCATATTCGCATCAGCACTCGGTACGCGTTTTAAGTTTTCTAAACCTTGTTCAATATTGCGAATATTTAATATATCCCCCTGCGCCATTGGCATGGCAAACCATAAGGTGCCACGGGTGGCAAACGGAATCGCACTTTGGTCTTGTAATTGAATACGGCCTACTTTACCCGGAATCAGGGTTAACACGAGCATGCCTGAACGCAAATCCTGCGGCTCCACCACCACTCGCGTGGTGACATAACCCAAATCAATTAAACGATTTTGAATACGGCGAAGTAATACGTTAATCCCCTCAGAGCCAATACAGGCAGGCAGCGCAAAATCACGCTCAGCATAAACTGACTTTAACGCCCAAGAGAATCGACTTGGTTGGATTAATTTAAGGGAAGAGGCTGATGAATTTTCTGCTTCAGCTTGATAATCGGTCAGCACCAATTGATTGATAGGAAAGCATTGTGATTCATTCTGAGGGAAGCTAAGCGAAGCCTCTTTTTCACCCTCTAAACGCACATTCGCGGATTGCGTTTGCTGCGCTAAAATGGCGGCATCTTGTTCCGCTTGTTGCTTTTGTTGTTGGGCATCGATTTGTTTTTCTACATTTGCATTTGGTGAGCTTGGCGCTGCCAAAGCAAAAGAGGAAATAAATAATAAACTAGAAAGAAAAGCGCATGGTAAGTTCTTCATTATACTGCAAAGGTTAAGTTGTTGATAAATTTGCAATATGATATCAAAAGTTGTTTAAAAACTCTACAAACCTTATTTTTTCAATACAAAAAGTGCGGTCAGTTTTTGAGAAGTTTTAAAACTCTTTGAAAATTGACCGCACTTTATATCTTGTTTCAGATCGTATGCCGAGAAAATTATAACCTGCTACAACTTTTTTAAATAAAAGATAAATACACAAAATATAAATACTAACGGAAACGAACTTAGTATATTTAAAATATCCACATTATAAAAATTAAATCCATTCTTTATAAGAGCCATGAAATACATTCCTAAATCTATTAAAATAGAAACTTTAAGTACTTTAATAAAATCATTTAGATTCATCTTTTTCCCTATTTTACTTTCATAAAATCTATCATATGTATTAACAATGGATTCTCTTACTACAAGACCAATTGTATTAAATTTACTCTTTCCTAAAGAGTTATCTAGAAAAATAAGTTTTAGCTATATCACACTTATCGTTATCTTTATATCAATCACTTAAAACTCCTAAACCTGTAGCAGGGATATTGGCATACCTACCGTTGCTGATGATAAACCATCTGTATAAGGTATAACCATACACGAACAAAAATTCTAGATGAGTATGACATTATAAGATTTGTTCAAAGTAAAAAACCATAGATAACCTGCCGTTTTTTACAATATATTTGCTATAAAAAATAAGCGGTTATAGAATACCTATAGCAAACTGAAATTAATGAGATAAATCTAGTATGAATAACATACAAAAGAAATATTTTATTGGCCTAACCCATTTTTTGGGAAATGTTCTCGGTCCTAAATACGAAGTCGTATTTCATTCTTTTGATAAGAATAAGGCTCATATGGAAGCCATTTCGAATAGCCACGTCAGTGGTCGAACGCTTTCTTCTCCGCTTAGCTCTTTTGCTTCAAGTTTGTTGCAGGATAAAGTGTATTTAGATAAGGATTTTATCTTTAACTACAAAGCGGTGGCTGATTCCGAAAAGGTCATTCGAGGTGCAACTTATTTCATTAAAAATGGGGATAAATTAGAAGGCATCCTTTGTATTAATCATGATACCTCTGAGTTGGTTGATGTGATGACCAAATTAATTTCACTGGAAAACCTTGGAAACTTCGTCAATATTTTAGGTATTGATGCTGCCTTTGCCGAGGTAGAAGAGGCTGAAATAATTAATAAAGAAAAACTCGAAAACTCCATCGAAGATATCCTTTGTGAATACCTTGATTTCACCCTATTACATTCCGATAAACCACTCAGCTTAAGACAGCGGGAAAACGCCGTTCAAGTCTTATTTGATAAAGGCATTTTCAATATCAAAGGCGCCATTCCGATGGTGGCGAAATATTTGAAAATCTCAGAACCTAGCGTATATCGCTATCTCAAAACGATCAAAGAGAAAGCATAAAGAAGTGCGGTTAAAAACACGCTGATTTTTAACCGCACTTTTTTTATTTTAATTGTGTTATTAACCCACTACTGGAGGCAATACACCTAATTTAATTAGGAATGGGATACTCACAATAATAATCCCTAGAATTGAGACAAAGAGTAAGAACCCTGAACCACCTGGCACACGATAAGGTAAATTTGGATGTTGATGGCGAGCCTTCCAAACCAATGCGGCAGGCAATACCACTGCATAGAAAGCAAACATTTGTCCTGCATAGCCTAATGCAAGGATGAAGCCTTCTGGATAGAAGAATGCAAAGAGCAATGGCGGAAGGAAGGTTAAGAAACCTAAACTTAAACGGTTTGCCGAAAAATTGAATACACGTTTTAACAAGTCGTCAATACATTCTAATAAACCGAGTGCCACCCCTAAGAACGAGGTAATCAGTGCTAAGGCAGAGAAGATTTTCACGATAGCAGCAATAATAGTACTGCCTGTAATCACACGAACCGCTTCAATCAATCCATTTAATGTTGGATCTTGATTAAGGATTTCTAAGAAGCGAGTTTGGCTTAATACACCGTGAGTTGAAAATTGCCATAAGATATAACCCACCAATGTGATTGCAGAGCCCACAATAATCGAAAATCTTAAGGCTTTTACATCACCTTCTAAGTATTTATTTAAGCAAGGGATCGAACCATGGAAACCAAAAGCGGTAAAGAAAACTGGGCTAGCTGAAATTAATAAGGCTTTATCAATTGGTATGGCCATTAAGTTATCGATTTTAATTTCGGGGATCATCAATCCAAGCACGATAAATAAAGCGGCAATCATCGCAATAAACAAGAAGCGATTTAGCGCATCCACAAAGCTTGTACCAATTGCTACGAAAACACCAAATAAGATTGTAAATGCAAGGATAGAACCTTTCATTTTCAAATCAGGAGCAGCAAAATCAGGTAAAGTTGAAGCAAGAATTGCACCACCACCGGTCACATAGGCGGAAAGCAATGCATAAAGGAAAATCATTAATACGCTAGTTGCGACAATTCGTCCTGGTCGGCCAAAATATTGTGCAGCAAGTGTACCAATACCGGCATCATGTTCAGCGGTTTGATAAACCTCAACAAATAATAATGCACTATAAGTGAGTAGGATCCATAAAAGAATAAGTAGAACGACTGTAAACGTAAAACCTATTCCAGCAGATGTGAGAGGCATAGCAAGCATCCCTGCGCCAATCATCGTCCCTGAGGTAATTAAGGTACTTCCCAATGTTTTATTCATGAGTTTTCTCCTTTCCGATTATCGTAGAAAGGCTAGTCACTTCCTTACTTGACAATACATCAAATTACAATGTCATTAGAATGTTTTCGCATTTTTCTCATTAACCAAATATTTTTTAGATACAAAAAGCCCTTACCCCGTTACTGAGGTAAGGGCGGTAGGCCTATTTTTGTTCAAAACGTGCAGTGAAGAAACGTAATTGTTTTGGTTCATACACGAAACGAAGCCCTTTAATATCCTCTTTATGTTTGAATAAGTGGATAATACCATCAGCAACTAAATCCATGTGTGCATAGGTGTAAACACGACGCGGAATAGTAATACGTACAGTTTCAAGTTTTGGATGATGGTTTTCGCCAGTTTTGATATCACGACCAGCTGAAATAATACCACGTTCCATTGTACGCACACCGCATTCAACATAGATTGCTGCAGCTAATGCTTGTGCTGGAAGTCTTCTTCTTGTTTCAAATGTGGACAGAAACGACGTGCATCTAAGAACACCGCATGACCACCAATTGGTTCTACAATCGGTACACCTGCTGCTTTTAATTTTTCACCTAGGTAACGTACTTGTTTAACACGATGTTCAATGTACTCTTCCTGAGTTGCTTCTTTCAAACCGATCGCCATTGCTTCCATATCACGACCAGCCATACCACCGTAAGATGGCATACCTTCGAACACAACAACCAATTCTTTCGCTTTCATGAACAACTCTTCATCATTCATACATAAGAAACCACCGATATTAGTTAAGCAGTCTTTTTTACCACTCATTGTACAACCATCTGCATAGCTGAACATTTCTTGAACGATTGATTTAATTGAGCGATCTTGATAGCCTGGTTCTTGTTCTTTAATGAAATAAGCATTTTCAATACAACGTGTTGCATCGTAGAACACTTTAATGCCGTGTTTTGCTGTTAATTCACGAACCGCTTTCATGTTTGCGATAGAAACCGGTTGACCACCTGCTAAGTTTACTGTTACCGCCAAGCACACATAAGCAATATTTTCAGCGCCTTTTTCGTTAATTAATTTTTCTAATTTTTTAACATCAATATCGCCTTTAAATGGCACATCTAATGTCGCATCATGCGCTTCATCACGAATAATATCGTAGAAAATACCGCCATTAGCTTCTTGGTGGAAACGTGTAGTCGTAAAATACATATTACCTGGCACGTATTGACCCGGTTTAATCGCGATACGAGAAAGAATATTTTCAGCACCACGACCTTGGTGAGTTGGCACAATATGTTTGAAACCAAATAAGTCTTGAACTGTTTCTTGTAAATGATAGAAGTTTCGGCTACCTGCATAAGCTTCATCACCCATCATAATACCGGCCCATTGACGGTCACTCATTGCATTCGTACCGCTATCGGTTAAAAGGTCGATATAAACATCTTTTGAATCAAGTAAGAAGGTATTGAAGCCTGCCGCTTTCATTGCTTTTTCACGTTCTGCTTTTGGTAAGATTGAAACAGGTTCAACACTTTTAATACGGAACGGTTCTGCTGGATAGTATGCCATAATAAATCTCCTATTATGTTAGGTTTAAAGTTCATGATTATTAACCCGCTACTAAAAACATCTATCATCGAGTTGCAAGCATAGTACTGAATTTTTTTCTGCAATACTGTGATCAAAGTCACAAATCGATAAAATTTTATCAAATTTATACAAAAATATTTTTATTTGATAATTTTATATCAAAGTATCATAAACATACTGATTCTTAGAGTAATTGAACAAGCGAGTTGAACTATCCAATTTTCTCAACAGAACAAGCGGACATAGGAATGGTGTTGCAGGCGGGATTGCAATAGGAAGGAGATATTTGGCAGAAGAAGCATCAAAAATACAAAAGTGCGGCCAGTTTTTGAGAGGTTTTAAAACTCTTTGAAAATTGACCGCACTTTTTTTCATTCTATTTCCAAGTAGTACACTAAGAAAATTCTAATTTGTTATCAAAAAAACTAATACTTAATAAGACTATAACTTTTGATAGCATGCTCTTATCTTACTTTTTATCGTCCATGCATTTTAATGTAGCAAGACTTGCTTTTCCCCTTTCCTCAACAGTTCCTCTTGGTAAATTTTTAGTTTTCTCATAGCATAGATCAAATTTTTTCTCTTCCTCTGGAGTCATGTCAGATATAACATCTCCATTCCAAAATCGAACAAAATAGCTATCAGAAGAAACACATGCAGTCAAAATACTACAAAGTAAAAAGAGACTGAGATTGATCTTGTTCATTTTTATCTCCAAAATATTTTTTCATTTCAACCACTCTAATCTCGTTTAAAAAAGAGAAGATATATCGGCAAAGCAACCACCTGAAATTTTAGAGACATAATTAAAGCATCTTTCATAAGGACTGCATATTGCAAATTATTCCTTCCCATATCTAACTGAACTATCACCATAAACAAGAAAAAGATGAATGCAACAGCTATAAAAAATTTTAATATTTTTAAAATCATTATTTATTTAGATGGTAAGTATATATTCCACCTTTCTCCTTTCCTCTAAAGAATATTCCTTTTATATTAAATAATCATCTATACTACCAGTATCCTTTTTGTTCCATGCAAGCTCTTGTATATGGAACTCTTTTAGAACCATCAGGATCTATTGATTGGGGATACATTTCTTCAGATTTACGTATACATAGACTATATGCCTCCATTTCATTTTTAGATGGCATTACTCCGTTATTCCAAAATCTTTCAATAGGGTTATCAAATAACACTCCACAGCTAGATAAAATAAGAATATTTATAATGATTAATATGATTTTTTTCATTTTATTACTCATTTCATTCATTGAAACTTAATTTCAATTAGTATAAATGTATTTTACAACATCTGATTTAATCACCAATTAAACCTCTCAACAATCATACCAAAAATTGTTCATTCTTAAACCAATTGAACAAGCCGTTTGAACTAACTAATTTTCCAAACAGTCAAAGCAATCGTAAAAGGAATGCTTTTACATGCAGGATTACATAAGTGTTTAAGCAAGCAATCCCGACAAGAATAGAGGAGTAGATTTATGAAATCTAAATTGATGAAAGGGTTAGTGATTGTTGCATTAGCAGGAAGCTTAACCGCTTGTGAAATGGACAGACAACAACGTCATACTGCAACAGGTGCAGCAATCGGTGGTGTAGCCGGTGGTTTATTAGGTGGTGATATTGCCACAACACTCGGCGGTGCGGCATTAGGTGGCGTAATCGGTAGTCAAGTGAATAAAGGCGGAGACTACGATGACAGAGAATATCGCCATCATAAAAAACATAAAAGACATCACCACCATAGAAAACACCGTGATTGGGATGATGACTGGGATGATTAATTCAAAATACAGATAAAAATGACCGCACTTTTGAGATTTAAATCAAAGTGCGGTCATTTTGATCTGCACCCCAAAAGTTGGACTCAACAAACCAACAATTGAGGTGCAGATTTTTTTATGGGTAAACACTACACAATCGAATTTAAATTACAGGCTCTCCAACCTATTTTGAATGGAAAAATGAGTATTAGAGAAGCTGCGCGTTTTTACAATATTCCTTCCAACACCCTAGTCGGGACATGGTTGAAACGGTTTGAAAAAAGTGGCATAAAAGGACTTATTCCCCGTAAACCATCAGGACGACCGCCGATGAAACCCAAATATGCAAAAATGCCACCGCCACCCAAAACTGAAGAAGACCGTTTACGCCTGAGAATTTTACAGCTTGAAGCGGAGGTGGCCTACCTAAAGGAGTTGAGAAGGCTCAGACTTCAGGACGAAGCCGAGCAACGGAAATTATCCAAAGGTTAAGAACATGCTATCCGTTAAAATGGCTTTTAGGCTTTGCACAGTTAGCGCGTAGTACGTTTTTTGCGAAACTTCAGATTAAACCGGATAAGGATGAGTTGTTGAAAAAGGCCATTAAACGCATCAAAGCCAATCATCCTGATTATGGCTACCGACGAGTTCATGCCAGCTTGCCAGGCGTGAATCATAAAAAAGTTCAACGTTTAATGCAGACACTTGGGCTTCAAGTGCAGTCAAGAAAAAGCAAGAAATTTACGACCTATCGAGGCACGATAGGGGGATTGCACCGAATCATCTTGAACGCGATTTTAGTGCAACGGCCCCGAAACAAAAATGGGTGACCGATATCACAGAGTTTAAGGCGAAAGATGGGAGTAAAGTCTATTTATCTCCAATTTTAGACTTATTTAACAATGAGATAGTCTCCTATAATCTCAGCTATTCCCCAAACTGGGCACAAGTAGAGGACATGTTAATGCAAGCCGTCAAAGGATTAAATAAAGCTTGTGGTGTCATTTTGCATTCAGACCAAGGCTGGCAATATCAAATGGTAGCTTATCGTCAAATCTTGGCTGAACATGGCATCATTCAAAGTATGTCGAGAAAAGGGAATTGCTTGGACAATGCCGCGATGGAAAGTTTCTTTGGGCGATTAAAAACGGAATGTTTTTATGGTCGGGAATTTAACAGTAGAGAGGAGATAGTTGATGCTGTCAGAGATTATTTGGATTACTATAATCACCGACGGATTCAACTAAAATTAAAAGGACTGAGTCCGATACAATATCGAAAACAATCCTTTAAATAACAGTCTAACTTTTTGGGGTCAGATCATTTTTTAGGGATTTTTTATGAATTAATAAGGATTACCACCAGCCAAGTAGTTTCATCCATAATCCACCGACACCAAACCAAATAACTAATGAGAGGATAGAAACAATAAAGCTCACCCCCACCATTGACCGGTTGAGTTATAACCTGAACCGTATAAAGCAGGGCCAGGACCGCCTGCGTATTGCGTTAAGCTCATGGATAATGTTGAGGTGTAACCTAAACCAATTGCAGCAATGATTGGTGGTGTACCCACAGCGATAGCCGCTGCCACGAAAGCGAGATACATTGCGGAAATATGCGCCATGGCTGAAGCAAAGAAATAGCGGGTATAGAAATACACCAACACTAAAATAGTAAAGGCTACTGGCCAACTGAAACCGCCCACAGATGAGGAAATGTGGGTGGAAATCCAAGTGATTGCACCGTATTTATTAAGTGCATTTGCCATCATCACCAATACCGCAAACCAGAACATCGTATCCCATGCGGTGGTTTCTGCCACGATATTTTTCCAGCTCATAATATTGGTTAATAATAAAATTACTAAACCGATAAATGCAGAAATCGTTGCAGGGATATGGAAGACTAAATCACCCACCGTCCATAGGAATAAAAGAAGAATAAAGTCTAGGGCAAGAATCCATTCTGCTTTGCTCATTGGGCCCATGCTTTTTAATTCTTCACGTGCCATTTCTGCCATTTTAGGCGTATCTTTTAATTCTGGCGGATAGATTAAATACACGAAATAAGGCAAGACGATTAAGCTCACAATACCTGGTACGATTGCCCCTAAGAACCATGTCATCCAAGTAATTTCTACACCTTGGCTTTTCGCAAGTTCTGCAATTAACGGGTTACCTGCCATGGCAGTTAAGAACATGGTACAAATAATTGTGTCAATTTGAGAGACAACAATCGCTAAGAATGCACCTGCACGACGAGCAGTTGGACCTGGTTTTGATTCATACGCATCAGCAATAGATTGCATAATAGGGTACATAATACCGCCTCCACGCGCAGAAGCTGAAGGAATACCCGGACCGATAACAACATCAGCCAACGCCATACCATAGGCCACACCCATCATTTTTTTACCAAAACGACCAACGAAGTACAGCGCGATACGTTTACCTAAACCGGTTTTAATCACCGCGCGAGATAAAAACATGGCAATAGCAATCAACCAAATTGTGCCGTTCGCAAAGCCGGATAACATGCCGACATCACCTTGTTTTGGTGAAATTGGTGTAAGTCCAGTCAAACCACTAATCACCAAGGCAACTAGCGTTGCTGCACCCATAGGCATTGCTTTAGCGATAATAGCCACAATGGTTGCCACAAACAGCGCTAGCATTCCCCATGCTTTTGCAGATAAACCTTCTGGTGTTGGGATCAACCAAATCCCTAAACCAATAATGACGGCAATCAGCAGCCCTTGCCATTTAAAGCCAAGTTTGACTTCTACTGCTGGAATTTTACTTTCCATAGGATAGCTCCTAGATAAATAATAAAAATAACGCATCACACATAACAACCGTGACGCAATCGATTAAACAGCGATCATAAAGATACCACTTATTTAGTATGAGTAAAGATTTAAGAGATGTTTTTTATAAAATTTGATGAAAACTTGATGCAGATTAAAAAATAACTTTAAGAATGAAGAAATCGATTCACGCGTTCAAGCACGGCTTTTCTCACGTTATCCTTTTCAAAAAGGATTTCATGTTTTGCTTGAGGTACAAGCATAGATTCTGCATGTGGGAAAAGTGCGGTCAATTTTTCAAGATTTTTGTTATCCACTATCTTTTCCTTTTCTGCTTGTAGGATAAGTACAGGTGTTTCCACTCTTGGAATGATTTTAGGGAGCGCTTTTATTGCATTTAAACACAAATGTACCCAACGGAATGTCGGGCCGCCTAAGTGAATAGCAGCGCGTTTTCGATTAACTCGATTCATCCATTTCATTCGCGTTTTAGAATGGCTAAGTTCATTAAGGTTTAAATCTGCTGGTTTGTAATGTCCTTTACCAAAAACATAGCGATGACCTTGACCAAATGCCATCATCGTTGCAATGATGACTTCATCTCGTAATGGATGTTTCATGGGAACACCAAAGAAAGGCGAAGAAAGCACTGCCTTTTTAATATGATGATCGTAATTGGCTAGATAATAGGTGGAAATCAAAGCGCCGAGGGAGTGCGCAAGAATATATTGCGCTTGATAAGCATAAAGTGCAGTCGTTTTTTCAATGATTTTTGCCATATCATCGGTATAAAAACGAAACTCATCTAAATGCCCTTTTTGAGGAATAATACGCTGTGAATAGCCTTGTCCTCGATGATCAAAAAGCAAAACATCATAACCTTGTTGGTAAAAGTCGTAAGCCAACTCAGTCCATTTCAGCATATTTTCTGCTCGGCCATTCACCAAAATCATCAATTTTCTGACCGCACTTTCAGGCTGAACTAAATGACGATAAGCCAATTTGATATTTCGTTCACCAGAAAGATATTGCGTCGGAAATTGCTCAAAAAAAGGCAATAACTCTGCAAGAGCAAATTGATGAAAATGGGGTTCTCTGATCATAATTTTCTAATGAAAAGGGCGTAGTGAATACGCCCTTTGTCGTGAAAGTAAACTTATGCCACCAATTGTTTTAAGATACGACGAACTGGCTCTGCAGCACCCCATAATAATTGGTCACCCACAGTAAAGGCTGCCAAATATTCAGGCCCCATTGCCAATTTACGTAAACGACCAACCGGTACGCTTAATGTACCTGTTACTTTAGCTGGGGTTAATTCACGTAATGTGGTTTCTTTGTCATTTGGAATCACTTTCACCCATTCGTTGTGAGACGCTAAAATTTGTTCAATTTCTTCTAATGGTAAGTCTTTTTTCAGTTTGATAGTGAATGCTTGGCTATGGCAACGTAATGCACCGATACGTACGCATAAACCATCAACAGGAATTGGATTGTCGCTTAAACCTAAGATTTTGTTGGTTTCTGCATAGCCTTTCCATTCTTCTTTAGTTTGTCCCGTTTCTGGAAGAAGTTTGTCAATCCAAGGGATTAAGCTACCACCTAATGCCGCACCGAAGTTATCTGTTGGGAAGCTATCAGAACGCATTTCTGCAGTCACTTTACGTTCAATATCTAAAATTGACGAAGCAGGGTCTTTTAATTCACTTGAAACCGCTTGTTCTAATAAACCCATTTGTGAAAGTAATTCACGCATATTTTTTGCGCCAGCACCTGAAGCCGCTTGGTAAGTTGCCACAGAAATCCATTCCACCAAATCTTTTTCAAATAGACCGCCGATAGCCATAAGCATTAAGCTTACGGTACAGTTACCACCCACGAAAGTTTTAATGCCTTTTTTCAAGCCTTCAGAAATCACGTGTTGGTTTACTGGATCAAGCACGATAATTGCATCATCTTTCATACGTAGTGCAGAAGCGGCATCAACCCAATAGCCATCCCAACCTGTTGCTTTTAATTTTGGATAGACTTCATTGGTATAGTCGCCACCTTGGCAGGTTACGATAATGTCTAATTTTTTAAGTTCTTCAATGTCGAATGCGTTTTTAAGCTCACCCGCCTCTTTGCCTGCGAATACAGGGGCTTTTTGACCTGCTTGAGAAGTGGTGAAGAAAACTGGATTAATATTGGCAAAATCTTGCTCTTGCAACATACGATCCATTAATACGGAACCGACCATTCCGCGCCAACCGATAAAACCGACGTTTTTCATGAGTTTTTCCTTATTTTATGTTGTGTTGAATGGGTCTATTAATTACAGGCTTTATGCTACAAAATCAAGTTTTTTTAGAAAAAACAACTGATTTACTTAACTAACCACCAAGACTAAATCAACTGAATAATTAAAAGCTACCCCATAAATCATATTCATCTGAATGGGTAATGGTTACTTTAATAAATTCGCCTACTTTCACAGGCGTGCCACTTAGATTTTCAATATAAACTAAGCCATCAACTTCTGGTGCATCAGCTTTTGTACGGCCGATAATACCTTCGTCATCAATTTCATCCACAATTACATCAAGCGTTTGGCCAATTTTTTGTTTTAATCGTTCAGCCGAAATTTCTTGTTGTAACTGCATAAAGCGGTGGAAACGTTCTTCTTTTACATCTTCAGGCACTTGGTCGGCCATTTCGGTAGCTGGTGCTCCCTCTACCGGACTAAATTTGAAACAGCCCACGCGATCAAGTTGTGCTTCTTTTAAGAAATCCAATAACATTTGGAAATCTTCTTCTGTTTCACCCGGGAAACCTACAATGAAAGTTGAACGCAAGGTCAAATCCGGACAAATCTCACGCCATTGTTTGATACGCTCTAAAGTGCGGTCAATTTTTCCTGGTCTTTTCATCGCTTTTAAAATTTTTGGACTCGCGTGTTGCAATGGAATATCCAAATAAGGCAACAATAAACCTTCCGCTATTAATGGAATTAAATCATCTACGTGAGGATAAGGATAAACGTAATGTAAACGCACCCAAATACCTAATTTACCAAGCTGTTTACACAAGGTCATTAAGTCATTTTTAATTGGCATACCATTCCAGAAAGCCGTTTTCACGCCACCTTCTTTGCGTTGTGTATCCATCGCATAAGCTGAAGTATCTTGTGAAACGACCAACAATTCTTTCACACCCGCGTCAGCAAGACGTTTTGCTTCATCCAATACTTGCGTGATAGAGCGACTTTCTAAATCCCCACGTAATGAAGGGATTATACAGAATGTACAACGATGATCACAGCCTTCTGAGATTTTCAAATAAGCGTAGTGTTTTGGTGTCAATTTCACCCCTTGTTTTGGTACAAGGCTGGTGTAAGGATTATGCTCTGGTTTAGGAACATACTTGTGTACTTGTGCCATTACCGTTTCATAACTATGCGGACCGCTCACTTCCAATACTTTCGGGTGAACTTGGCGAATTTGATCTTCTTTCGCACCCAAGCAGCCGGTCACAATCACGCGTCCGTTTTCTTCCAACGCCTCTCCAATGGCTTCTAGAGATTCTTGCACGGCACTATCAATAAAGCCGCAAGTATTCACAATGACCAAGTCTACATTTTCGTAACTTGGCACAATATTATATCCATCTGTACGTAATTCGGTCAGAATACGTTCGGAATCCACTAAATTTTTAGGACACCCTAAACTTACAAAGCCAATATTCGGCGTTGATTTTTGCATAAATTTATTCTCAGCTATATCTTTCAAAGCTCTAGATTTTACTCAATTTCAAGCCGAAAGGCGATAAATTAAAGGTAAATTGATTGTAAATTTGCCCATTAAAGTCCTTTTTTCAGGTAGAATAACGCCCGTTTTTTTTATTTACTCATATTCATTATTAACATGGAAAATTCTTTTCTTTTTTCGACCGCTCTTGAACAGACGGCTTATTTACTTATCCTAGGGAAAATGCTACTTGCACTTGTACTTGGCGGGATTATCGGCTTAGAACGTGAACTTAAACACAAACCGGTTGGCGTCAAAACCTGTGCCATTATTGCGGTGACGACTTGTGTACTGACGATTGTATCCATTCAAGCCGCAGAACATTATGCGCAAGTTTCAGATAATATTCGAACTGACCCTATGCGACTTGCCGCACAGGTAATCAGTGGTATTGGTTTTTTAGGTGCAGGGGTAATTTTACACAAGAAAAATGATGCTATTTCTGGCTTAACCACTGCAGCCATTATTTGGGCTGCGGCGGCTATCGGTGTGGCAACAGGTGCAGGCTTTATTTTTGATGCCATTATTGCCACTTTAATGATTTTAATCGCTATCCGTATTAGCCCGATTGTGCAGCGTTATGTTCGCCGTAAAACCTATAAAAAGCGTACTCGCTTGGCTATTCAACTGAGCTCTGCAAACGGCATCAGTAAAGTGACAGATTTATTATTGAAACATGATTACCGCATTGAAAATATCTCAGTCAAAGACCAAGCAAGTGGCGAAGTTCGCTTGCAAGTTCGATGCTACAACATTGATAATGAAATGCTAAAAGATGTCTATACGCTGTTAAAAACAGAAGATGAAGTACTGAGTGTGGATGTAGAAAATTAAAATAACACATTACTTCTATCGTAAAACCACTACTTGCTAAACATATAGTTAAATTGGATAACATCATGAATTTACAAGATAATTTCGAGCAGCATACGCCGATGATGCAGCAATATCTCAAGTTAAAAGCAGAAAATCCTGACATTTTGTTATTTTATCGAATGGGGGATTTTTACGAGCTTTTTTATGATGATGCAAAAAAAGCGGCGGCGTTGTTAGATATTTCTTTAACGAAACGTGGGCAATCAGCAGGTAATCCAATTCCCATGGCGGGCGTGCCTTATCATGCGGTAGAAGGTTATTTAGCAAAATTAGTGCAGTTAGGTGAACCAGTAGCCATTTGTGAGCAAGTGGGTGATCCCGCCACATCAAAAGGCCCAGTTGAACGCAAAATTGTGCGAATTGTGACACCAGGTACGGTAAGTGATGAAGCGCTTTTACCAGAACGCCAAGATAACTTAATTGTGGCGGTTTATCAGGAAAAAGAAAAATTCGGTCTAGCCACATTAGACATGACGTCTGGTCGTTTCCAGCTTTGTGAACCTCATTCAAAAGAAGCCTTACAAGCTGAATTACAACGTATTAATCCCGTAGAATTACTTTATTGTGAAGATTTTGCTGAAATGGCCATTATCGAACCTTATAAAGGTCTACGTCGTCGCCCAATTTGGGAATTTGAGCTTAGTACGGCTATTTCCGAACTTAATCGTCAATTTGGTACGAAAGATTTACGTGCATTTGGTGTAGAAAAATCACCTCTTGGCTTGGCAGCAGCAGGTTGTTTATTGCAATATGCAAAAGAAACACAACGTGCTTCTCTTCCACACATTCAAAGCATTAGTGTTATTCAAAATAACGATAATATTCAATTAGATGCCGCAACACGCCGAAATTTAGAACTCACTCAAAATCTTGCAGGTGGCACAGAAAACACACTGGCTTCAGTATTAGATAAATGTGTTACGCCAATGGGTAGCCGTTTGTTAAAACGTTGGATTCATCAACCTATCCGTCAAACAGACATTCTATTAAAACGCCAAAAAACCATTGGTGAAATTATTGAGCAAGATTTATATCACGAATTGCAGCCTTATTTGCAACAAGTGGGGGATATGGAACGGATTCTTGCTCGTGTAGCACTGCGTTCTGCACGTCCTCGAGATCTCACGCGTTTACGTACCGCATTAGAACAAATTGAACCGATAAAATCACTGATTCATACAAAAATATCGTCAAATTTGACCGCACTTTCTGCACAAATTGATGATTTTTCCGCGCAAATCGAGCTACTTCAAAAAGCAATTATTGAAACTCCTCCATTATTAATTCGCGATGGTGGCGTTATTGCTGAAGGCTATCATGCAGAATTAGATGAATGGCGAACCCTTTCCGCTGGCGCAACGCAATATTTAGAAAATTTAGAACAACGCGAACGAGAAAGCACAGGTATTGATACCTTAAAAATTGGCTTTAATGCGGTGCATGGTTATTACATTCAAATTAGCCAAGGACAAGCCCATAAAGCACCAATTCATTATGTTCGTCGTCAAACCTTAAAAAATGCCGAGCGCTATATTATTCCTGAATTAAAAGAATACGAAGATAAGGTTTTAAAATCAAAAGGGGTGGCGCTTGCTTTAGAAAAGCAACTTTATGATGAATTGTTTGATTTATTATTACCACATTTAGGTCAATTACAATTAGCCAGCTTGGCATTGTCTGAATTAGATGTGTTAGTTAACCTCGCAGAGCGAGCAGAAACCTTAAATTATGTTGCTCCACAATTTAGCGATGAAATTGGTGTAAAAATTGAAAATGGTCGTCATCCTGTAGTGGAACAAGTCTTAAAAGACCCATTTATTGCTAACCCTGTTAACCTCAATCAGCAGCGTCATTTACTGATTATTACTGGCCCAAATATGGGCGGTAAAAGTACCTATATGCGTCAAACCGCTTTAATTACATTAATGGCGTATATAGGCAGTTTTGTGCCGGCTGATAGCGCGGTTATTGGGCAAATAGATCGTATTTTTACTCGAATTGGTGCCTCTGATGATTTAGCCTCGGGTCGTTCTACATTTATGGTAGAAATGACCGAAATGGCTAATATTCTTCATCAAGCCACTTCGCAAAGTTTGGTTCTTATTGATGAAATTGGACGAGGCACTTCTACTTATGATGGGCTTTCTTTAGCTTGGGCTTGTGCTGAATGGTTGGCGAAGAAAACTCGTTCACTTACATTATTTGCGACTCATTATTTTGAACTCACTGCACTGCCAGAACAAATTGAAGGCATTGCTAATATTCATTTAGATGCATTAGAACATAACAATACCATCGCCTTTATGCACGCGGTTCAAGACGGTGCGGCAAGTAAAAGTTATGGCCTTGCTGTTGCAGCACTGGCTGGTGTGCCTCAATCTGTCATTAAACTGGCGAAGCAAAAATTGCATCAATTAGAAAAATTGTCGGCACAAAATGGTGATCAACAAATTCAACATTTAAGAGCGTTAAATCAACATCAAGGTGAATTGGCTTTTGAAGCAGAACCGGATGCTTTACGCGAAGCCATTGAGCAACTTGATCCAGATGAGTTAAGTCCAAAACAAGCCTTAGCTTATCTGTATCAATTGAAGAAAATGCTGTAAGAAATAAAAAGAGCGGTCAAAAAATTCATTGTTTTTTATGACCGCTCTTTTATTTTCACTAATTTCTTAAAATCTCATAGATTTCAGAATCTTTTCTATCGAGATAATGGATGGATTGGATTTTACGAATGGTGCGTGATTTACCACGAATTAATAAGGTTTCTGTAGTTGCCAAGTTACCACGGCGGGAAATCCCTTTGAGTAATTCACCGTGCGTAATTCCCGTTGCAGCAAAAACAAGATTATCATCACGTACTAAATCTTCTAATTTTAAGATTTCATTGACCTTCACACCTAAGGCTTCACAACGTTGAACTTCTTCAGCGGCAATTTTACGGTTTTCTTCTGTATCGCCTTTCACTTCATTACGTGGAATAAGACGAGCTTGCATATCCCCACCTAATGCACGAATTGCAGCGGCAGCTGCCACACCTTCAGGTGCACCACCAATGCCATAAACCATATCCACTTCAGCATCCGGTAAACAACATAAAACCGAAGCAGCAACATCACCATCTGGAATGGCCATCACGCGAATACCTAGATTATGCATTTGCTTAATCACTTCATCATGACGTGGTTTAGCGAGTACCATCACGGTTAAATCCGATAAGGATTTACCTAAACGAGAAGCCACACGGCGAAGGTTTTGTTCAATCGGTAAACTTAAATCAATCATGCCTTTCACTTCAGGGCCGACAACCAATTTTTCCATATACATATCAGGCGCTTTTAAGAAGGTACGTTTACCACCAGCAGCCAACACTGAAATGGCATTTGATTGGCCCATAGCGGTCATTCTTGTACCATCAATCGGATCAACCGCAATAGAAACGAGCTCGCCATTACCTGACCCCACTTTTTCGCCAATATAAAGCATTGGTGCTTCGTCAATTTCCCCTTCACCAATCACAATTTCACCGTCCATATGGATTAAATTCAGCATATAACGCATGGCTTTGACTGCCGCATCATCTGCCGCATTTTTATTACCACGCCCAAGCCAAGTATAAGCCGCTAACGCAGCTGCTTCGGTTACTCTTGAAAATTCAATAGCTAATGCACGATTCATTTTTTTCTCCCAATACAAAAAGTCTCGTTATTTTATCATTAAGCAAACGTTTGCATAATAATTTTTGACAAGAGGCTTTTAAAAATAGGATTAAGTGGGTAGAATAAAGCCGTTTCGGACTTATTTTAAAAAAGGAAATCACTATGTCTTTAGAAATTTTAGATCAGCTTGAAGAAAAAATTAGACAAGCAGTAGAAACCATTCAATTACTTCAACTTGAAGTGGAAGAATTAAAAGAACAAAAAAATCAATCTCAACAAGCGGTAGAAGCGTTGCAGCATGAAAATGAACAACTTAGAAATGAACACCGCAACTGGCAAGAACACATTCGTTCATTGTTGGGTAAATTCGACAACGTATAATGACTATAAAGGCTTAGAAAATCTAAGCCTTTTTTCTTATTAGGAAACAATATGAATATTTGCGTGATTTCAGGCAGCACATTAGGCAGCGCTGAATATGTGGCGGAACATTTAGAAGATGTGTTAAAAACACAAGATTTTTCTACCGCACTTTTCCACGGACCAGAACTTGATGATGTGATTGATGAAAATATTTGGTTAATTGTCACTTCAACACATGGTGCAGGTGAATTACCTGATAATTTGAAACCACTCTTTGAACAAATTGCGGCATCAGATAAAGATTTCTCTTCCCTCCGCTTTGCCGTTGTAGGCTTAGGTAATTCAGATTACGATACATTCTGTTATGCCGTGAATAAAGTCGAAACACAATTAAGTGAAAAAAGTGCGGTCAAAATCTGCGAGAGTTTAAAAATCGATGTCTTGCACGTTGATGATCAAGAGCAATTTGCTGAAGATTGGTTACCACAATTTATTCATGCACTTTAATCATAATAAAGCGATAATTTGAGTTTATCGCTTTTTCTTTATCCGTTATCCAAAAAAATCACCTGTGGATAACTTTAATAAAACCTGTCAAAAACTTGTTCTTTTCCACTGATTAAATATGATGATTGTTTTAACTGTGGATAAAATTAAAGGTTATCCACAAGAAAAAGCCTCCAAACTGATGACATTTCAACACAGTCTAAAATGATCTAACTTCTTCATTTAAAAAAGGAAAAGGATCTTATTAACAAGGTAAAAGGATCGTAATAGTAACAATAATAAGATCTTTATATATAAATAGATCTTATCTTTATTACCTCTCGATCTTCTCTTATCACAGATTGAATTCTTGCTTTCAAGCACACGTAATTTTCAGTAGAATAGCGCCTATTTTTAGATCGAAGATCAAATAGAAGACAAAGAGAGAGATATGTTTTACACTGAAAATTATGATGTGATCGTCATTGGAGGCGGTCATGCTGGTACAGAAGCGGCATTAGCACCAGCACGCATGGGATTAAAAACCCTGTTATTGACACATAATGTCGATACTCTAGGACAAATGTCATGTAACCCAGCCATTGGCGGCATTGGTAAAGGCCATTTAGTAAGAGAAATTGATGCGATGGGTGGTCTTATGGCTCACGCAGCGGATAAAGCCGGTATTCAATTTCGTACTTTAAACAGCAGTAAAGGGCCTGCTGTACGTGCAACTCGTGCTCAAGCTGACCGTGTGTTATATCGTCAAGCGGTACGCATCGCACTAGAGAATCAACCAAATTTAGATATTTTCCAGCAAGAAGTGACCGATATTTTAATTGAGCAAGATCGCGTTTCTGGTGTAGAAACCAAAATGGGGCTTAAATTCCGTGCTAAATCAGTTATTTTAACTGCCGGTACTTTCTTAGCGGGTAAGATCCATATTGGTTTAGAACATTATGAAGGAGGCCGTGCAGGTGATCCGGCATCCGTTACACTTTCTCATCGTTTACGTGATTTGAATTTACGTGTAGATCGTTTGAAAACGGGTACACCGCCGCGTATTGATGCACGCACGATCAATTTCGATATATTGGCTAAACAACATGGTGATGCCGTATTACCGGTATTCTCTTTTATGGGATCAGTAGATGATCACCCTCAACAAATTCCTTGTTATATCACCCATACTAATGAACAAACCCATGAAGTGATCCGTAATAACTTGGATCGCAGTCCAATGTATACCGGCGTGATTGAAGGGATTGGTCCACGTTATTGCCCATCCATTGAAGATAAAGTAATGCGTTTTGCAGATCGTAATTCACATCAAATTTATTTGGAACCAGAAGGCTTAACCAGTAACGAAGTGTATCCAAACGGGATCTCTACCAGTTTGCCGTTTGACGTGCAAATGGGCATTGTGAATTCTATGAAAGGTTTGGAAAAAGCTCGCATCATTAAACCAGGTTATGCCATTGAATATGATTATTTTGATCCACGCGATTTAAAACCAACATTAGAAACTAAAGCTATTTCTGGTTTATTTTTTGCGGGTCAAATTAACGGTACAACCGGTTATGAAGAGGCGGCGGCACAAGGCTTATTGGCGGGGATTAACGCAGGTCTTTACGTACAAGAGAAAGAGGCATGGTATCCACGCCGCGATCAATCTTATACTGGCGTATTGGTTGATGATCTTTGTACACTTGGTACCAAAGAACCGTATCGTGTATTCACTTCTCGTGCAGAATACCGTTTGTTATTACGTGAAGATAATGCGGATATTCGTTTAACGCCAATTGCCCATGAATTAGGTCTAATTGATGAGGCTCGCTGGGCTCGCTTTAATCAAAAAATGGAAAATATTGAACAGGAACGCCAACGCTTACGCAGCATTTGGTTGCATCCGCGTTCTGAATATTTAGAAGAAGCGAATAAAGTACTTGGCAGTCCACTTGTGCGTGAAGCCAGCGGTGAAGATTTATTACGCCGTCCAGAAATGACCTACGATATTTTGACTTCTTTAACGCCATATAAACCGGCAATGGAAGATAGAGAAGCTGTAGAACAAGTGGAAATTGCTATTAAGTATCAAGGCTATATTGAGCATCAACAAGAAGAAATTGAAAAACAAAAACGCCACGAAAATACAGCTATCCCGGCTAACTTTGATTACAGCAAAGTGTCAGGTTTATCTAATGAAGTACGTGCGAAGTTAGAACAGCATCGTCCAGTGTCTATTGGCCAAGCGAGCCGAATTTCAGGTATAACGCCTGCTGCTATTTCAATTATTCTGGTTAATTTGAAAAAACAAGGCATGCTGAAGCGTAGGGAATAAGGTTTTCTGTGTTTGAAAGTAAAAGTGCGGTGTATTTTCACCGCATTTTTTTATATTACAAATTAAAAAGATGTAATTAGTAGGCTAAATTTTTGTTGAAATAAAAACACTAAGGATTTTAACCGCGCTTTCAAGTAGAATGACTATAAACAGACAAGATAAATAGAAAAATGAAATCAAAACTCGAAAATTTACTCGCTCAAGCAGAAATTCAATTAACCGATCTACAAAAAGATCAGCTGATTCAGTTGGTACAATTACTCAATAAATGGAACAAGGCCTATAATTTAACCTCTGTACGTGATCCGCAAGAGATGTTAGTAAAACATATCTTGGATAGTATTGTTGTTAGTCCTTATTTACAAGGGGAGCGTTTTATAGATGTAGGAACGGGTCCAGGCTTGCCAGGACTGCCTTTGGCCATTATTAATCCTACCAAGCAATTTGTCTTGTTAGATAGTTTAGGTAAACGTATTAGCTTCATTCGAAATGCAGTACGTGAATTAGGACTAACAAATGTAGAACCTGTTCTTAGCCGTGTTGAGGAATACCAACCTGAACAAAAATTCGACGGTGTATTAAGTCGTGCATTTGCTTCGTTAAAAGATATGACAGATTGGTGTCATCATTTGCCAAAAGAAAATGGGTATTTTTATGCTTTGAAAGGCATTTATCACGAAGATGAAGTTCAAGAATTAGACAAAAAATTCGAAGTAAAAGACGTGATTACTTTGAATGTCCCTGAACTTGTAGGTGAGCGACATTTAATCGTTTTACGATAAAACACACTTTTTTTACGGCTATTTTGTTAATTATTTTTTAAAATTGTGATTTATTTAACATTTTTTAGTGGTTTAAAAGTTGAAACTCTTTGTAGCACGGGTATAATTAGACAGTTTTTGTATTTTAAAAAATAAAATAATGTCTAAGGTTTTAACACAGGTTAAAAATCGATATCAAAAGGCGATAATCATTGAATCGGTTTGTCTTGTTGTTTTGGGGTTATTCCTTGCAATTTGGCAACGCCAAAGTGCGGTAGATTTTAGCTACGGTTTTTTAAGTGCCTTTTTGCCTTTTTGTACATTCATATTTATCATTTTTTACAGAAAACAAAATTTTTCAACAAAACTGACTGCACTTTATCGTGCTGAAGCAATAAAGTTTATTTTAACGATGGTTTTTATCATTATTGCCATCAAATGGTTATTCGTTATCAATTTTATTGCGTTTTTTGTTGGTTTTTTATTGGCATTAGTGCTGAATAATATTATTCCACTTATTCTCAATAAAATTTAACTTTGGGTTATTCTTCAGAACAAAGGATCGATTATGTCTGGACAAACTTCAATTGAATATATCCAACACCATTTAACTTATCTTACAGCAGGTGAAGGTTTTTGGACGTTTAATCTTGATACGTTTTTCTTCTCTGTGTTGTGTGGTTTCCTTTTCTTAGCTATTTTTCGTAAAGTGGCTAAAAAAGCAACAGCAAGTGTACCGAGTAAACTACAATGTGCTGTTGAAATGGCTGTAGAATGGATTGATGGTGTAGTAAAAGAAAATTATCACGGTAAACGAGATGTGATAGCGCCGTTGGCTTTAACCATTTTCGTATGGGTGATGATTATGAATACTATTGATTTGGTACCTGTGGATTATATTCCCCAGTTGTTTGCTATTATTACAGGTGAACATCATATTCCTGTACGAGCTGTGCCGACTACGGATATGAATATGACATTTGCAATGTCGATTTCAGTATTTGTATTGATCCTTTTTTATACGATTAAATCTAAGGGTATTAAAGGTCTTGCAAAAGAATACACTTTACACCCTTTCAATCATTGGGCATTTATCCCTGTTAATCTTCTTCTTGAATCCGTGACGTTGATCTCAAAGCCTGTTTCATTAGCACTTCGTTTATTCGGAAATATGTATGCTGGTGAGCTGATCTTTATTTTGATTGCCGTGATGTATTCAGCCAATGCGTTTGTGGCTGCACTGGGTGTGCCATTGCAGTTGGTGTGGGCGATTTTCCATATTTTGGTTATCGCATTACAAGCCTTCGTCTTTATGATGCTTACTGTGGTTTACCTGAGTATTGCATATAATAAAGCGGAACATTAATTTTTATTTTTTATTTAACAACTCAACTCTCAACAACGGAGAAAATTTATGGAAACTGTAATTAGTGCAACAATCATTGCTTCTGCGATTATGCTTGCTTTTGCTGCGTTAGGTACTGCAATTGGCTTTGGTCTTCTTGGCGGTAAATATCTTGAGTCTGCCGCTCGTCAGCCTGAATTAGCTAATTCACTACTTACTAAGATGTTTATTGTTGCAGGCCTTCTTGATGCGATTGCGATGATCGCGGTAGGTATCGGTTTATATTTCGCATTCGCAAATCCATTTGCTGCATTATTAGGTTAATAAACAACAAATTTCCTAATTAACGAAGGAGGTATGTTGTGAATATTAATGCAACATTAATTGGTCAAACCATCGCCTTTATTATTTTTGTATGGTTTTGTGTGAAATTTGTTTGGCCACCAATTATTAATGCGATTGAAACTCGTCAAAGTCAAATTGCGAACGCTTTAGCGTCAGCTGAAGCAGCTAAAAAAGAGCAAGCAGATACGAAAAATCTTGTTGAACAAGAACTTTCAGCTGCAAAAGTACAAGCTCAAGACATTTTAGATGCTGCGAATAAACGTCGCAATGAAGTATTAGACGAAGTGAAGGCAGAAGCCGAAGAACTAAAAGCAAAAATTATTGCTCAAGGTTATGCTGAAGTAGAAGCAGAACGTAAACGTGTTCAAGAAGAATTACGTGTTAAAGTGGCTTCATTGGCAGTGGCTGGTGCTGAGAAAATTGTGGGTCGTTCTATTGATGAAGCGGCAAACAATGACATTATTGATAAATTAGTTGCAGAGTTATAAGAGGCTTAGCTTATGTCAGAATTAACTACAATAGCTCGCCCTTATGCAAAAGCTGCATTCGACTTTGCCATTGAACAAAGTGCGGTCGAAAAATGGACTGAAATGTTAGGTTTCGCTGCAGCCGTAGCTAAAGATGAAACGGTAAAAGCTTACTTAAGTAGTTCTCTTTCTGCACAGAAATTAGCTGATACAGTAATTTCTATTTGTGGCGAACAATTGGATCAATATGGGCAAAATCTTATTCGGTTAATGGCTGAAAATAAGCGTTTGAGTGCGATTCCTACCGTGTTTGAAGAATTTAAACATTATGTAGAAGAACACCAAGCTATTGCAGAAGTTGAGGTAACTTCCGCACAACCATTGAATGCAACACAAATCGAAAAAATTGCAGCTGCAATGGAAAAGAGATTAGCTCGCAAAGTGAAATTAAATTGCAATGTAGATAGCTCACTGATTGCCGGTGTGGTTATTCGTACTGAAGACTTTGTGATTGACGGAAGTAGCCGTGGGCAACTTGCTCGTCTCGCAAATGAGTTGCAATTATAAGAGGAATACAAGATGCAACTAAATTCAACTGAAATTAGTGAATTGATTAAAAAACGCATCGCTCAATTTGACGTGGTGAGCGAAGCCCGTAATACAGGGACTATTGTTTCTGTAAGTGACGGGATTATTCGTATTCATGGCTTAAGCGATGTGATGCAAGGCGAAATGATCGCCTTACCAGGCAACCGTTACGCAATGGCACTTAACCTTGAACGTGATTCTGTTGGTGCGGTAGTAATGGGCCCTTACGCAGATTTAGCGGAAGGTATGGAAGTACAATGTACTGGCCGTATTCTTGAAGTACCAGTTGGTCGTGGTTTATTAGGTCGTGTGGTAAATACACTTGGTCAACCAATCGATGGTAAAGGTGAAATTGAAAACGATGGTTTCTCTCCTGTTGAAGTGATTGCACCAGGTGTTATCGATCGTAAATCTGTTGATCAGCCTGTACAAACCGGTTATAAAGCGGTTGACTCCATGGTTCCAATCGGTCGTGGTCAACGTGAGTTAATCATCGGTGACCGTCAAACTGGTAAAACAGCATTAGCAATCGACGCTATCATTAACCAACGTGATTCAGGTATTAAATGTATCTATGTAGCGATCGGTCAAAAAGCTTCGACTATTGCAAACGTAGTGCGTAAATTAGAAGAGCACGGTGCACTTGAAAACACTATCGTTGTTGCGGCATCTGCATCTGAATCAGCTGCTTTACAATATTTAGCACCTTATGCTGGTTGTGCAATGGGTGAATATTTCCGTGATCGCGGTGAAGATGCGTTAATCGTTTACGATGACTTGTCAAAACAAGCCGTTGCTTATCGTCAAATTTCATTATTATTACGTCGTCCACCAGGTCGTGAAGCATATCCAGGTGACGTATTCTATCTACACTCACGTTTACTTGAACGTGCAGCACGTGTAAATGAAGAATACGTAGAAAAATTTACTCAAGGTGCAGTAAAAGGAAAAACAGGTTCTTTAACCGCTCTTCCTATCATTGAAACTCAAGCGGGTGACGTTTCTGCATTCGTTCCAACCAACGTAATTTCGATTACCGATGGTCAGATTTTCTTAGAATCTAACTTGTTTAACTCTGGTATTCGTCCAGCGGTAAACCCTGGTATTTCGGTATCTCGTGTGGGTGGTTCTGCACAAACTAAAGTAGTGAAAAAATTAGCTGGTGGTATCCGTACCGCATTAGCTCAGTATCGTGAATTAGCGGCGTTTGCTCAGTTTGCATCTGACCTTGATGATGCTACACGCAAACAACTTTCTCATGGTGAAAAAGTCACTGAATTATTGAAACAAAAACAATATGTACCGCTTAGCGTAGCAGAACAATCTGTGTTGCTTTTCGCGGTTGAGTTTGGCTATTTAGAAGATGTGGAATTGCAAAAAATTGCAAGTTTTGAAGCCGCACTTTTAGATTACGCTCGCCGTAACCACAGCGAGTTTATGGCTGAATTGACCAAAACCGGTAATTACAATGATGAAGTTAAAGCATCATTGAAAGCGATTTTGGATAACTTTAAAGCCAACAGCGCGTGGTAAAAGTAACGGAGAAATAAGATGGCAGGTGCAAAAGAGATAAAAACCAAAATTGCCAGTGTTCAAAGTACACAAAAAATTACTAAGGCAATGGAAATGGTGGCAACCTCGAAAATGCGTAAAACGCAAGATCGTATGGCTGCTTCTCGTCCGTATTCTGAAACAATACGAAATGTTATCAGCCACGTCTCTAAAGCAACTGTTGGTTATAAACACCCATTTTTAATTCAACGCGAAGTAAAAAGAGTCGGGATCTTAGTGGTCTCGACTGACCGTGGAATGTGTGGTGGTTTGAACATTAACTTGTTTAAAACCGTAATGACAGAAATCAAACAATGGAAAGATAAAGGCGTTACTGTTGAATTGGGCTTAATTGGTTCAAAAGGTATCAGCTTTTTCCGCTCATTAGGATTACCTGTTCGTGCACAACTTTCCGGTTTGGGTGATAATCCGACAATGGAAGACTTAATTGGTGTTGCAAACGGTATGTTTGGTAGCTATAAAGACGGAGAAGTAGATGCAGTTTATATTGCCTACAATAAATTCGTTAATACAATGGCGCAAAAACCTGTTTATCAACAATTAATCCCATTACCGGCATTAGAAACCGATAATTTAGAGAAAAGACAAAGCACCTGGGATTACCTTTACGAGCCAGAGCCAAAAGTCTTATTAGACAGTTTGCTTACTCGTTATTTGGAATCACAAGTGTATCAATCTGTGGTAGATAACCTTGCTTCCGAGCAAGCTGCTAGAATGGTAGCAATGAAAGCGGCAACTGATAATGCAGGTAATTTAATCAATGACTTGCGATTAGTTTACAATAAAGCCCGTCAAGCAAGTATTACAAATGAATTAAACGAAATCGTCGCCGGCGCGGCAGCGATTTAATGAAAGAGGAACGGTAATGTCAGCAGGAAAAATTGTACAAATCATCGGTGCGGTGATTGACGTTGAATTCCCACAAGATGCAGTACCAAAAGTTTACGATGCATTAAAAGTTGAATCAGGTTTAACCCTTGAAGTTCAACAACAATTAGGTGGCGGTGTAGTTCGCTGTATCGCATTAGGTACATCTGACGGCTTAAAACGTGGCTTAAAAGTAGAAAATACGGGTAACCCAATTCAAGTTCCAGTAGGGACTAAAACGCTAGGCCGTATTATGAACGTATTGGGTGAACCAATCGATGAGCAAGGTGAAATTGGCGCGGAAGAAAATTGGGCTATCCATCGTCCAGCACCAAGCTACGAAGAACAATCTAATAGTACGGAATTATTAGAAACTGGTATCAAAGTTATCGACTTAATTTGTCCATTCGCAAAAGGTGGTAAAGTGGGTCTATTCGGTGGTGCGGGTGTAGGTAAAACCGTTAACATGATGGAATTAATCCGTAATATCGCGATCGAACACTCAGGTTACTCTGTTTTTGCGGGTGTAGGTGAGCGTACTCGTGAAGGTAACGACTTCTATCATGAGATGAAAGATTCTAACGTATTAGATAAAGTATCATTGGTTTACGGACAAATGAATGAGCCACCAGGTAACCGTTTACGTGTTGCGTTAACCGGTTTAACTATGGCTGAAAAATTCCGTGACGAAGGTCGTGATGTATTATTCTTCGTGGATAATATCTACCGTTATACCCTTGCTGGTACTGAAGTGTCTGCGTTATTAGGTCGTATGCCATCTGCGGTAGGTTACCAACCGACATTAGCAGAAGAAATGGGTGTGTTACAAGAACGTATCACTTCAACCAAAACAGGTTCTATCACCTCTGTACAAGCGGTATACGTACCTGCGGATGACTTAACTGACCCATCTCCGGCAACAACCTTCGCGCACTTAGACTCAACAGTTGTATTAAGTCGTCAAATTGCGTCTTTAGGTATTTATCCTGCGGTTGACCCATTAGATTCAACTTCACGCCAATTAGACCCACTCGTTGTTGGTCAAGAGCACTATGATGTAGCGCGTGGCGTACAAGGTATCTTACAACGTTATAAAGAATTGAAAGATATTATCGCAATTCTTGGTATGGACGAGTTATCTGAAGATGACAAACTTGTGGTAGCACGTGCACGTAAAATTGAACGTTTCTTATCACAACCATTCTTCGTTGCTGAGGTATTCAACGGTACTCCAGGTAAATACGTTTCTTTAAAAGAAACTATCCGCGGCTTTAAAGGTATTTTAAACGGCGAATACGATCATATTCCAGAACAAGCGTTCTACATGGTCGGTACAATCGACGAAGCGCTAGAAAAAGCCAAAAATATGTAATCACTTCAAGTCATTTGAAGGAGAACAAAAATGGCGACATTTAACCTAATAATAGTCAGCGCAGAGCGAAAAATCTTTGAAGGTGCTGTGAAACAAATCCAAGCAACAGGTGTGGAAGGTGAACTAGGTATTTTACCAAACCACACTCCTTTGATGACGGCGATTAAGCCTGGGATTGTTAAATTTACCCTTGAAGATGGCAATGAAGAAGTTATCTATGTTTCGGGCGGCTTCTTAGAAGTTCAACCTAAAGTAGTAACGGTACTTGCCGATGTTGCAATTCGCGGTAGCGAGTTAGATGCAGATCGTATTCGTGAAGCGAAACGTAAGGCGGAAGAAAATATTGTGAATCACGCAGTTGATGTAGATCATGATTTACTTGTAGCTAAACTTTCTAAAGAATTAGCGAAACTTCGTGCTTACGAACTTACTGAAAAACTCGTTAAATCAAAACGATAAGATAATGATAATAAAAAAGAGCGGTTATTTTGACCGCTCTTTTTGTTTTTCTATCGTAAGAAATATCGATACGCTTTACTTTCACTAACATCTTCATAAACATAGCCGAGTTCTGCTAAAGCTTGTTCAAATTCTGCGTTATCTTTTTCGCCTAATTGGAAAGCCGCAAGAATATTACCGTAATCGGCTCCATGTGCACGGTAATGGAACAATGAAATATTCCAACGTTTACCCAATATTTCTAAGAATTTAAGTAAAGCGCCTTTCTGCTCTGGAAATTCAAAGCTATAAAGTCGTTCATGATGATTAGAAACTCGTCCACCTATTAAATAACGCACGTGAGTTTTGGCGATATCATCATTAGACATATCTTCTACATCAAAGCCATTTTTCGTTAAGTCAGCAATAATCTCCGCTTTTTCAGATTCATTGGTCGTGCGCACACCAACAAAAATACAGGCCTTTTGATTATCTGCATAACGATAACTAAATTCTGTTACTGCACGGTTACCAATAACATGGGCAAATTTTAAGAAACTACCCGGTTGTTCCGGCATAGTTACCGCCAATAAAGCTTCACGGTTTTCACCTATTTCGCAACGTTCTGAAACATAACGCAATGTATGAAAGTTAAGGTTGGCACCGGATAAAATTGCTGCCATATTTTTGCCTTGAATATTGTGCTGTTTGACGTATTTTTTCAGACCGGCTAAACCTAACGCACCAGATGGCTCTGATACCGCACGCACATTTTCGAATAAATCTTTCATTGCTGCGCAAACTTCATCGCTGTCTACCAGCACCATACCGTCTAAATATTTTTGACATAAACGAAATGTTTCGTCACCAATACGTTTTACCGCCACACCATCAGCGAATAAGCCAACATGTGCTAAATCTGTAGGTTCACCTTTTTCTAAGGCAGCATTCAAACAGGCTGAATCTTTGGATTCAACACCAATGATTTTGATTTCCGGCATAAATTGCTTGAGTAAAATGGCTACACCAGCGGCGAGACCACCCCCTCCAACTTGCACAAAGACATAATCCAAATCAGCCACTTGTTGCAGCATTTCCATTGCCAACGTCCCTTGACCCGCGATCACCAATGGATGATCAAACGGCGGAATAAATGTCATATGTTTAGATTTTGAAAGCTCAATAGCTTTGGATTTGGCCTCATCAAAATTAGCTCCATGTAGCAACACTTCGCCACCAAATCCACGAACTGCATCCACTTTAATGCTTGGTGTGTTTTGTGGCATAACAATTAATGCTTTTAGTCCAAGCTGTTTCGCTGATAATGCTACGCCTTGCGCATGATTACCCGCAGAAGCAGCAATAACACCAGCCTGTTTTTGTTCATCAGAAAGGCTAGAAATCATTGCATAAGCACCACGCAGCTTAAAGCTATTTACTGGTTGGCGGTCTTCACGCTTAATCCAAATATTATTATGTAGGCGCTCGGATAATTTCCCCATTTTTTGTAGCGGGGTTACAGTAGCGGCTTCATATACTCTGGAGCCAAGTTTAACAATCGCGTTAACATAATCCGATTGAGAGGGTTGAGGATTGGTAAGTAAATTTTTCATGATACTTAATTTGTTATGATGAAGTGCGGTTAATTTTTTCTTTATTTTTATCCTCCTCTCTTTTATGAGAGGAGGAGCGATTAGAGATTATTTTAATAGACTTTTATCACGCACCGCGCCTTTATCTGCAGAAGTGGCAAAGTGGCCAAACACTTTTAATGCAAAGGACACTTCACGCTCGCGGTGAGCGGGTTGCCAGCCTTTGGCATTTTGCTCGGTACGGCGTTTTGCTAATTCGTCATCGCTGATTTTAAGATTAATCAAGCGATTTGGAATATCAATTTCGATAATATCGTCATCATGCACTAAACCAATCGCACCGCCAGAAGCCGCTTCAGGCGAGGCGTGACCAATAGATAATCCAGAGGTACCGCCAGAGAAGCGGCCATCTGTTAATAAAGCACATTTTTTACCTAGGCCCATTGATTTTAAGTAGCTCGTTGGGTACAACATTTCTTGCATACCAGGACCACCTTTTGGACCCTCGTAGCGGATGACTACTACATGGCCTTCTTTCACTTTGCCACCTAAAATACCGGCTACCGCATCTTCTTGGCTTTCAAATACGATAGCACGGCCTGTGAATTTCCAGATAGATTCATCCACACCCGCCGTTTTTACGATACAGCCGTCTTTTGCGATGTTACCGAATAATACGGCTAGACCGCCTTCTTGAGAAATTGCGTTTTCTTTGTTACGGATACAACCGCTTACACGGTCATCATCTACGCTATCCCAACGACAATCTTGCGAGAAGGCTTGTGTGGTACGAATGCCAGCAGGGCCGGCACGGAAGAATTTGTGTAATTCTTCGTCTTTGTTACGAATAATATCGTATTGATTTAATTGTTCTTCTAGTGTTGTTCCTAGCACGGTTTTGGTGTTGCGATGGATTAAACCCGCACGATCTAATTCACCTAATAAGCCCATAATGCCACCTGCACGGTGTACATCTTCCATGTGGTATTTATTAGTGTTTGGTGCGATTTTACTTAAGCAAGGGACAACACGGGATAAGCGGTCAATATCTGCCATTTTGAAATCTACACCAGCTTCTTGAGCAGCCGCTAATAAGTGTAAAACGGTATTACTTGAACCACCCATTGCAATATCTAAACTCATGGCATTTTCAAAGGCTTCAAAGGTACCGATTGAACGTGGCAGAACACTTTCATCATCTTGTTCATAATAGCGTTTGCAAAGTTCTACAATTTGACGACCTGCTTTTAAGAATAATTCTTTGCGGTCAGCATGGGTTGCCAACATAGAACCATTGCCCGGTAAAGATAAACCTAAGGCTTCTGTTAAGCAATTCATTGAGTTAGCGGTAAACATCCCTGAGCAAGAACCACAGGTTGGGCAAGCGCTGCGCTCAATGGCATCAACATCTTTATCGCTGACATTTACATCAGCGCTTTGAATCATTGCATCAATTAAGTCTAACTTGATGAGCTGGTCAGAAAGTTTAGTTTTACCCGCTTCCATCGGACCACCTGAAACGAAGATGGTTGGAATGTTTAAACGCATTGCCGCCATCAACATTCCCGGGGTGATTTTGTCACAGTTGGAAATACATACCATTGCATCAGCACAGTGAGCATTAACCATATATTCTACGCTGTCTGCGATCAAATCACGGCTTGGTAAGGAATAAAGCATCCCTCCGTGACCCATCGCGATACCGTCATCTACCGCAATAGTATTAAATTCTTTTGCTACGCCGCCGGCTTTTTCAATTTCAGCTGCAACCAGTTGTCCCATATCTTTTAAATGAACATGCCCAGGTACGAATTGGGTGAAAGAGTTCACCACCGCAATAATCGGTTTACCAAAGTCATTTTCTTTCATCCCTGTTGCACGCCATAAAGCACGTGCACCTGCCATATTGCGACCCTGAGTACTAGTCGCTGAACGTAGTTTTGGCATAAATAATCTCTCCAAGTCAATTTTTGTTAAAGTTCGTTTATTTAATTTCTTCGTTAATGAATACTGCCAAATCTCCCCTACCCCTCTTTGCTAAAGAGGGGGGAAATCTTTAGCTAATGAACAACAATTTTCTCACTTTCATTTTAGTTAGCTAAATCATAAACGCTAAGTTCTAATTTCATCTCACTTCAATCCCCTCTTTAGCAAAGAGGGGTAGGGGAGATTTGTCAGAAGATAATACGAAGAAATTATTCGATAAAATTAAGTTTATAAATACAATTATTTAGATAAAGAACTTATTGATTAAAATAAAAGTGCGGTCAGATTTAATAGTTGTTTCTAACTACATGTAAATTAAATAGCTCCATTAGCTATATCTACGCACTTGTAAACCATTTGTTTTGTATCGTATTGTTCTTCAAATTTTTTTTAAATAATATTTAAAACATCCGGCAGTTTTGCCAATTGATTCACCAACAAATCAAAAGTGCGGTCAGATTTTACAGTGATTTTTAACTTCACTTGGGTTTCTACCAATGCCATCTCCATATTAGTCACAGTGAAGCCACGTAAACGAATAACGCGTAATACACGTTCTAAAACCTCAGGGCGATGTTGAGCGATCAAGTCAAAAGTATATTGATTCATCTTAAATTTCCTCCAACATATCGGCATTACATGCACCTGGTGGGACTAATGGCCATACGCATTCTTCAGGTGGAATGCATACTTGTAGCAAATAAGCGGTTTCGCTATTTAATAAGCGATTAAGTGCTGCATCCACGTCATCAGCGAGCTCAATGCGTTCAGCTGGAATATCAAAGGATTTCGCTAACATCACGAAATCAGGGTTATCTTCTAAAATGGTTTCAGAGCGGCGTTTGTTCCAGAAAAGGTCTTGCCATTGACGTACCATACCTAGGCGTTGGTTATCTAACAGCAAAATTTTCACGGGTAGTTTGCCGCGTTTGATTGAACCTAATTCTTGGATGTTCATCATCAATGAACCATCGCCTGTCACCAAAATCACTTCATCATGAGGACGTGCTTTTTTCGCGCCCACCGCTGCAGGTAAACCAAATCCCATGGTGCCGAACCCCGCGGAGGTAATATAGTTTTCTGGTGCGAAATGATGCATATGTTGTGCAGACCACATTTGGTGTTGGCCCACATCGGTACAAATCACCGCATTTTGAGGTTTACGCTGAGAAAGCGTGTTGAGTAATGACCAAGGGTCAATTGGTCGGTTACCAGCATTGTCGATGTAAGTGAAATCGAGTTTGGCTTTCAGCGCTTGAATATGTGCACGCCAATCATCAATCGCAAGTGGGATGCTTAAAGCCTCTAAGGCTTGAATTAAATCACCCTGAAGGGCAACATTTGCCACACGAAGTTTATTGATTTCTGCTGCATCAATATCACAATGGATCACTTTCGCGTGTGGTGCAAAACTATCTAATTTACCCGTTACACGGTCATCAAAACGCGCACCGCATACTAACAATAAATCACATTCTTGTACGGCAACATTTGCAGCTCTTGTGCCGTGCATACCAATCATGCCCATATAAACGGGATCAGTCGGGTCAATTGAGCCTAAACCTTTCAATGTTGAAACAGATGGCATTTGGGTGATTTGTAGGAATTTTCTGACCGCTTGCGTTGCGTTTGCCATACCTACGCCACCACCGACATAAAGCACGGGTTTTTGCGCTTTTGTCAATAATTCTTTTGCTTCCGCTAATTTTAATTCTGAAAGTGCGGTTGGTTTTACGGTTGGTTTGACAATAGGTTTGATATGTTCTGGTACATCGCTCACTTGGATGTTGCGAGGCACATCAATGAGAATGGGACCAGGTCTGCCACTTTGTGCAATTTGGAAAGCAGAGGCAATAATTTCGGGGAGTTCTTCGATGGATTGCACAATGTAGCTGTGCTTGGTACAAGCAAGAGATAAACCTAAAACATCAGCTTCTTGGAAAGCATCGGTTCCGATAAGGGGAGCAGCTACTTGACCTGTAAACGCCACGATTGGTACAGAGTCAGCAAAGGCATCACCTAAACCTGTAATTAAATTGGTCGCACCTGGGCCTGACGTTGCGACACATACTCCTACTTTGCCTGTAGAGCGTGCATAACCAATTGCGGCTATTGAGGCACCTTGTTCGTTACGACAAAGGAGATGGTCAAGACCTGAGTCATAGATGGCATCATAGGTTGGCATGATTGCCCCGCCTGGGTAGCCGAAAAGATCGGTTACACCGTGCGCTTTTAAACATTCGATAATGAGTTGTGCGCCTGTCATGTTGCTTCCCGTTTTTATGATTATTAAATAATTTTATGAATATTGAAGTTTTGCATTGTAGCGGAATTTTTCGCCTTTGGTTAGGTTTTCGCGAAAAAACAGATGAAAAAAACACGATAACCAAGATTATCGTGTTTTTTGATGAGAAGTGCGGTCAGAAAACACGATGTTTTCTGTACGCAAAATTAGAAGCCGGCTTGTTTTTCTAATTGTTCAACAAGCGCATCGTCTAAGCCTAACGCTTTTGCTAAGTCTGCTAAGAAAATGATTTCTTTGCGAGATAAATCTTTACTTACTAAACGAGCAGCTAAGTATACATTGCTTGCAAGTGCAGTATCGTTGCCTACAAGACGTGCAATTTCATTGATAGAAATTGGATTTTGGGTTTCTTGTGCAAGCCATTGTGCTAATTCAGGGTTGTTGCCTGCTTCGTTTTCAATAGTTTGTTTTTCATCTTCAGTAATTTCACCGTCTGCTGCCGCTGCGGCGATCATGGTGCGTAAAATTAATTCGCCTGCATCGACATGGCTTGATGAATTTAGTACATCAAATGCATTTTCTGAGATGTTTGGTTGGCTGTTTTGTTGGGATTTTTGATAGTTTTGGTAAGCTTGGTAAGCAAGGTTACCTAAAACGGCAAGTGAGCCTAATTTTGCTAAGCTTGCACCGCCACTACGGCCTAAAATCATCGATAAAATACCACCTAACGCTGCACCACCACCAACTTTGGTGAGAGAGTCGATAGTTTGGTTGCCTGTTTCAAGTTTGCTTGCAGAGTTTTTAGCTACATCTAAAACTTGATTTAAAATTCTGTTGAGATCCATAAATGTTTCCTTTTGGTTATTAATAGAGATTAAATTCCACCTTTAGACAGTGATATTAAAAAAAATTCATTATTTTTAACCGCACTTTAAATCAAATTCTTGACTAGGTTTTAGAATTCACTATATTGAAACCTTTCTTCATTCAAAAGGAACTTAATATGACGCAGTCAAACGCAAAGCGTGAGACCTTTTCTGGTCGGAAGGCATTTATTATGGCGGCGATTGGATCCGCTGTTGGCTTAGGAAACATCTGGCGTTTCCCTTATACTACTTATGAAAATGGTGGTGGTGCATTTATTATCCCTTATCTTATTGCACTTTTAACCGCTGGTATTCCATTGCTTTTCTTAGATTACGCAATCGGTCATCGCCATCGTGGTGGCGCACCACTGTCTTACCGTCGTTTTAACCCACATTTTGAAGTGTTTGGTTGGTGGCAAGTAATGGTGAATGTTATCATTGGTCTTTACTACGCCGTGGTATTAGGTTGGGCAGCAAGCTATACCTATTTCTCTCTTAATTCTGCGTGGGGTGATCAGCCGATTGATTTCTTCCTACACGAATTCTTAAAAATGGGTGAGATCAGCAACGGTGTGAGCTTTGAGTTTGTCGGCATGGTGACAGGCCCATTAATTGCTGTATGGTTAGTGGCGCTAGGCGTGCTTTCTTTAGGTATTCAAAAAGGAATTTCTAAATCTTCAGATATCTTAATGCCTGTTTTAGTCGTAATGTTTGTGGCATTGGTGGTTTATTCTTTATTCTTACCTGGTGCAGAAAAAGGCTTGAACGCATTATTTACACCAGACTGGTCAAAACTATCTAACCCAAGCGTGTGGATTGCAGCTTATGGTCAAATCTTCTTCTCTCTTTCCATCTGTTTCGGGATTATGATCACGTATGCATCGTACTTGAAGAAAGATTCTGATTTAACAGGTAGTGGCTTGGTTGTCGGTTTTGCGAACTCAAGCTTTGAAGTGCTTGCCGGTATCGGTGTATTTGCGGCATTAGGTTTCATCGCAACCGCACAAGGCGTAGAGGTGAGCGAAGTGGCAAAAGGCGGTATTGGTTTAGCCTTCTTTGCATTCCCAACTATTATTAACAAAGCACCATTCGGTGAAGTATTAGGGGTACTGTTCTTTGGTTCATTAACCTTTGCGGCATTAACCTCATTTATCTCTGTTATTGAAGTAATCATTTCAGCGATTCAAGATAAACTCCGTTTACGTCGAGCAAAAGCGACCTTTGTTGTTGGTTTACCAATGATGGTAGTATCAGTCATTTTATTTGGTACTACAACCGGTTTACCAATGCTTGATGTATTCGATAAATTTGTGAACTATTTTGGTATTGTTGCAGTGGCATTTGTTTCATTAATTGTGATTGTAGCAAATGAAAAACTAGGCTTATTAGGCAACCACTTAAACCAAAGTTCTTCATTTAAAGTGGGTTTCCTATGGCGTTTATGCATTGTCATCACCACCGGTATTCTCGCCTTTATGTTATTCAGTGAAGGCGCAAAAGTATTTACAGAAGGTTATGAAGGCTATCCAAGCTGGTTTGTCAATATCTTTGGTTGGGGAATGGCAATTTCGCTAGTGGTCGTTTCATTCATTCTTTCTCGTTTAAAATGGAAAAATGAAGACAACTTCAAGCTTGAAGAAAAAGGAGAATAAAGATGACGAGTATTGCAATTACAATGATGATTGTGTCGCTTCTAGTGATTTGGGGCGGCTTGATCTTTTCCTTAATCAGACTTCCAAAAGAAGAAAAATAAGGTCAAAATTGACCGCACTTTGAAATAAGTAGGGCGTGCTGGGCACGCCCTTTTTTGTTATTTCGATAAATCGATTTGATATACCGCAAATCCCACTTCATCAGTGCCGACTTTCTTCATTGGGTATTGCGCATTGTCTTGAATGAATTTCGCCGCTTGTTCGCTTGGCGAGGTTTCAAAACGCACATCTAATTTATCGTTACCTTTAATCGGTGCAAAACGCCAGTTTTTATCCGCACTTGGGTTTACATGGCCATGTTTTTCACTTTCTGCTTTGATGTAATCCGCAAGGATTTGGCGGTTTTCATCAGGAGAAGCGTAAACAATGTGTGCATCGCCAGTGCCAGGGAATTTATTACCGTAAGCACGATAGTTATTAGTCGCAATTAAGAATTCTGCTTTTGGATCAACCGGTTTACCTTGGTAAGTTAAATTTACTACACGGTGTGAGTTCGGGTTAATCAATTTGCATTCGCCGTCATAACGTGCTGGTTGAGTAAGGTCGAATTCATAATTTACGCCGTCAATTACATCGTAGTTATAAGTACGGAAACCCTCCCAATCAAGTAAAGATTGTGGTTTGTCGCTTGTAGGATCGATTTGTTTGAACATACCTGCGCTACATTCTAACCACTCTTTCAGTTCTTCACCGGTTGCTTTCACAACAACTAAGGTATTTGGATAGAGGTATAAGTCTGCTGCGTTACGGAACGTCAATTCACCTTTGTTCACTTCTGTATAGCCTGTTGGGTCGTTTTTACGTCCACCCGCTTTAAATGGTGCGCCTGCACTTAAAATTGGTAAGCCAGCCATTGCGGCAACACTTGGTGCCACTTTTTCAACATAAGCTTTTTGTGCTTGGTTCACAATTTGAATGGTTGGGTCATCTTGTACTAACGCTAAGTAGCTGTACATATTATCGGTAGCTTTACCGATTGGTTGTGCCACGAATTCACGGGTGGCTTCATGTACAGGTTTTAAAAGTGCGGTCAATTCTGCGTCACTTTCTGTGGTCGCTTTTTTGTTTTCAGCATCGTAAATTGGGCGAAGTGCCGCTTTACCATCAGCCACTAACCATTTGCCGTTGTGTTGAGCAAGGGTTAAGTCGATTACACTGATGTTGTTTGCCCAGTAGCCTGCCATACTTTCAGGCACGCCTTTCACAGTACCTTTAGCAATATCTGCATTTGGTGATTTTGCGAACTCTTTATTCGGGAATAAACGGTGAGAGTGACCGAAAACAATCGCATCAATATGTGGTACATCAGCAAGGTAGAATGCTGAGTTTTCTGCACCTTCTTGATATGGTTCGTCAGATGGGCCAGTGTGCGCAAGTGCCACAATAATATCTGCGCCTTTTTGTTTCATTTCTGGCACATATTTTTGTGCGGTTTTCACGATATCGCGCGTTTCTACTTTGCCTTGTAAGTTCGCTTTATCCCACACCATAATTTGTGGTGGCACAAAACCGATATAACCGATGTTTAGTTTATGCGTTTTACCTTGGCTATCGACCACTTCTTTGGTTTGAATCACATAAGGCGTGAAATATGGCTCTTCAGTACCGACTTTCACTACGTTAGCATTGATGATAGGGAATTTCGCTTGTTTAATTGCATCGGCTAAATAATCTAAGCCATAGTTAAACTCATGGTTACCTAATGTTCCTACTTCATAGTGCATTGCATTTAAGCAATCTACAGCTGGGTTTGATTTGCCTTCTTTGTAACCTTTCGCAGCTTGATAGTCAGCGATTGGGTTACCTTGGATTAAGTCACCGTTATCAACTAAAACGCTGTTTTTCACCTCTTGACGAGCTTGACGAATCAAGCTTGCTGCACGGGTAAAACCGAATTTCTCAGTAGGTGCATCTTTGTAGTAATCGAAGTCAGTTAAAAAACTGTGAATATCTGTCGTTGCCACAATACGTAAATCGACTTGCGTGTCGTTTTTTGCAAAAGCAAAGCGGCTAGCACTTAACGCTAAAATGCTGCTTGCGCCAAGTTGGATGAAATCTCTTCTGTTGATCATATGAGCTCCTGTTGTGTAAGAATCGGCAAGATTTTAAAGCTCTTTTATATATAAAGAAAGCGCAATATAAAGTTATGAAATGAAGTGTGATATGCATCACAAAATAAGGGATTTAATTTGGTTGCAAAACTTCACGTTTGGGACAAAAATAGGGTATCCAATCCGCTAAAAATCACTTCATTCACAGTAAGGTAACCATTTATTGATGGCATCCGATAAGGAGATCGCTATGGCTTTTAATCTTAAAAATAGACACCTATTGAGTCTTGTTCATCATTCAGAACGCGAAATTAATTATTTGTTAGATTTATCGCGTGATTTGAAACGAGCGAAATATGCGGGAACTGAGCAACCTAAACTGCAAGGTAAAAATATCGCATTAATTTTTGAAAAAACCTCAACTCGTACTCGTTGTGCTTTTGAAGTGGCTGCTTATGATCAAGGTGCTAGAGTGACTTACATTGATCCAAATTCATCTCAGATTGGACATAAAGAAAGCATGAAGGATACGGCTCGAGTTCTTGGAGGATGTATGATGCGATTGAATATCGGGGCTTTAAACAAAGTACTGTGCAAGAGCTTGCAGATTATGCTGGTGTCCCAGTGTTTAATGGTTTAACGGATGAGTTTCATCCTACACAAATGCTCGCGGATGTTCTCACGATGATTGAACATTGTGACAAGCCACTTCGTCAAATTAGTTATGTGTATATTGGTGATGCACGCAATAACATGGGGAATTCTCTTTTACTGATTGGAGCAAAACTGGGGATGGATGTGCGTATTTGCGGCCCAAAAGCTTTATTACCTGAAGCAAGTTTTGTTGAGATGTGTGAAAGTTTTGCTAAAGAAAGTGGGGCACGCCTTACCGTAACTGAAGATATTGATAAAGCGGTAAAAGGTGCTGATTTTGTGCATACCGATGTTTGGGTTTCGATGGGCGAGCCATTAGATGCTTGGGGAAAACGGATTAAGTTATTGCTTCCTTATCAAGTCACACCTGAATTAATGAAACGCACTGGTAATCCAAAAGTGAAATTTATGCACTGCTTACCAGCCTTCCATAACAGTGAAACCAAAGTTGGTCGTCAAATTGCTGAAAAATATCCTGAATTAGCTAATGGTATTGAAGTGACTGAAGACGTATTTGAATCGCCAATGAACATTGCATTTGAACAAGCGGAGAACCGTATGCATACGATTAAGGCGGTAATGGTGGCAAGTTTAGCTTAGGAAAGCTCTCGTTAAATTGATAACTTTATTCATCATCTAATTTTAAGAATAATTTATTTCCGTACTTTTTGTGGTTTTATTTTATATGAAATTTAAATTTATTTTTTGATAATGATCACATTTTTTAAAAAATATTATTGACATAATCTTTGTACGCGAAGAGAATATACCTAACAAAAGTTAGTTTAGATAAAAAGAGGGACTTTTTCTATGCTACTTCGTACATATATACACAGATACGTCCATACGAAAGTATTGAGACTTTTACGGTTTAATCCGATAAAAGGTCGTTCTTTGATGGCGCATATCCGTCGTACACGCCATATTATGATGCCATCGTATCGCTCTTGCTTTTCATAATCAGTATTTGCTTCTCAAAATAAACCATCCAACACGGCTCTCTAAACAGAGTTGTCCTCTCTGTTTAGAGAGTCTTCGCAGATTAATTTCTGAATATTTTTGCATTACCTAGAACAGGTAAGAAGTATCTTTAGAAATTAACTTGATCTTATTTAATTTAAAATAAATATATTCTTACTTTAGTTTTTATAATAAAAATCTAGAGCGGATTATTTTATTCTAAATAAATCTATTGCGTTATTAAAATTAATAATGCAGGGTAACTTTACGTCAAAAATAAATAAAGGAGTTCATTATGCCAAACTTAAAAATTGCATATAGCCCAAAAGTTGAACAATATTTCTCTACAAATAGAGAATTGGTTGAGATTGCCAAAACAGACTTTACAGATGTTGCGGCTATCGTGTTAAGTTCAGGTGATGTAGGAGAATACCTCGGTCGAATTCAAGCAACAAAATTCGGCGTTCCAGTATTCGTTGTTCAAACAGAAGAACAACAAGTGGATCCAAAATTCTATGATTCTATTTACCATATCCAAGATTTAAACGGTTATGACATCAAACTTTATAGCCGCCAAATCGAAACTGCAGCAAAACTTTATGAAGAAAAAATGTTACCGCCATTTTTCAAAATGTTAAGTGAATATGTGGAAATGGGTAATATTGCTTTTGACTGTCCGGGACATCAAGGTGGTCAATACTACCGTAAACATCCAGCAGGTCGTTTCCTTTATGACTTCTACGGTGAAAACATTTTCCGTTCAGATATTTGTAATGCTGACGTGAAATTAGGTGACTTGTTAATTCATGAAGGTGCAGCTTGTGATGCACAAAAATATGCCGCTCAAGTATTTAATGCGGATAAAACTTACTTTGTATTAAACGGTACTTCATCTGCAAATAAAGTAGCATTAAACGCAGTGCTTTCTCCAGGCGATTTAGTGTTATTTGACCGTAACAACCACAAATCAAACCACCACGGTGCGTTAATTCAAGCAGGTGCAACGCCAATTTACTTGGAAACTGCACGTAACCCATTTGGTTTCATCGGTGGTATTGATAGTCACTGTTTTGAAGAAGATTACTTAAAATCATTAATCAAAGAAGTGGCACCTGAAAAATTAAACCAAAAACGTCCATTCCGTTTAGCAGTTATCCAATTAGGTACTTATGACGGTACGATTTATAACGCTCGCCAAGTTGTGGATAAAATCGGTCACCTTTGTGATTACATCTTATTCGACTCTGCATGGGTAGGTTATGAACAATTCATTCCAATGATGAAAGATTGCTCGCCATTATTGCTTGAATTAAATGAAAATGACCCTGGTATTTTAGTGACACAATCTGTTCACAAACAACAAGCTGGTTTCTCACAAGCTTCACAAATCCATAAAAAAGATAAACATATCAAAGGCCAAGATCGTTATGTAAACCATAAACGTTTCAATAACGCCTTCATGTTACATGCTTCAACCAGTCCGTTCTATCCATTGTTTGCAACATTAGATGTGAACGCGAAAATCCAAGGTAGTGAAGCAGGTCTTCGCTTATGGCATGAATGTGTGAAAGTGGGTATCGAAGCACGTAAGTTAGTGTTGAATCATTGTGACTTAATCCGTCCATTCATCCCTACCACAGTAAAAGGTAAAAAATGGCAAGATTATGACACAGAAGAAATCGCAACCAACCTCGAATTCTTCAAATTCCACCCAACTGATACATGGCATAAATTTGAAGGCTATGCGGATGAACAATACTTCGTTGACCCATGTAAATTCTTGCTTACCACGCCAGGTATTAGCTTAGAAACAGGCGAATATGAAAAATTTGGTGTACCAGCAACCATTCTTGCAAACTATTTACGTGAAAACGGTATTATTCCGGAAAAATGTGACTTGAACTCAATCTTATTCTTGCTCACTCCGGCAGAAACCCTCACGAAAATGCAAACTTTAGTTGCTCAAATCGCCTTGTTTGAAAAACACATTAAACAAGACTCTTTATTAAAAGATGTCTTGCCAACTGTGTATAAAAACAATGAAGACCGTTACAAAGGTTACACCATTCGTCAATTATGCCAAGAAATGCATGATCTTTATGTCAGCCGAAATGTAAAACAACTTCAAAAAGATTTGTTCCGCAAAGCGACATTACCAGAATATGTATTAAATCCACATGATGCAAATATTGAGTTAGTGCGTAACAAAGTTGAACTCGTTCCGTTGACTGATATTGTTGGGCGAGTGGCCGCGGAAGGTGCGTTACCTTATCCTCCAGGTGTGTTATGTGTGGTGCCAGGAGAAAGATGGAGTCCAACTGCACAAAAATACTTCCTTGCATTAGAAGAGGGAATCAACACATTACCTGGCTTCGCACCTGAAATCCAAGGGGTCTATTTACAAAAAGATCCTGATGGACGTACTCGTGCATATGGCTATGTTTTAACTGACTATTAATAAAGTGAGGTTATGAGGATTTTCCTCATCAGCCTCTCAGCACAAACAAAAAGTGCGGTTAAAAACATCTGATTTTTTGACCGCACTTGTAGGAGTATAAATTATGAGTGCTAAAAGTAATAAAATTGGTGTAGTACAACTCACCATTCTTACCATGGTTAATATGATGGGTTCCGGTATCATTATGTTACCGACCAAATTAGCCGAAATTGGGACTATTTCTATCGTTTCTTGGCTTGTAACCGCAGTTGGTTCAACAGCTTTAGCTTATGCATTCGCACAATGCGGTATGTTTAGTAGAAAATCTGGTGGTATGGGTGGCTATGCTGAATACTCTTTCGGTAAAGCAGGTAACTTCATGGCAAACTATACTTATGGTGTGTCATTAGTTATTGCGAATACTGCGATTGCGATTTCTGCTGTAGGTTATGGTTCTGAGTTCCTCGGAGCAACCCTTTCTCCACTTTCTATTGCATTATGGACAATCTTCACTCTTTGGCTTGCGACTATTCTTAACTTCGGTGGTGCAAGAATTACGGGTAACATCAGTTCATTCACCATTTGGGGTGTAATTATTCCTGTGGTCGGTATTTCAATCATCGGTTGGAAATGGTTTGATGGTTCAATGTATGTAAACTCGTGGAACCCACACAATGTGCCTACCTTTGAAGCGATCGGTGTGTCTATTTCAATGACATTATGGGCGTTCTTAGGGTTAGAATCAGCTTGTGCGAATGCAGATGCTGTTGAAAACCCAGAGAAAAACGTACCAATTGCAGTACTTGGTGGTACTTTAGGGGCAGCGGTAATTTATATCGTTTCAACTAACGTGATCGCAGGTATTGTACCTAACCTTGAACTTGCTAACTCAACAGCACCATTTGGTTTAGCTTTTGCTCATATGTTTAATGACACAATTGGTAAAGTCATCATGGGCTTAATGGTGATGTCTTGCTTTGGTTCATTACTAGGCTGGCAGTTCACTATTGCTCAAGTGTTCAAATCTTCAGCAGAAGAAGGTTATTTCCCGGCATTCTTCAAAAAAGTTACCAGTAAAGATGCACCAATCGTTGGTATGGTAACTATTACCGCGTTACAAACTTTACTTTCTTTAATGACAATCAGCCCATCATTAAATAAACAATTCAATGTGTTAGTGGACTTAGCGGTGGTTACAAACGTCATCCCATATTTACTCTCAATGGCTGCTCTCGCAGTGTTATTGAAAGCAGAAAATGTTGCGCCACAAAAATATAAAACAACCGTTTTTGTTGCCTTTATTGGTTCACTTTATAGTATCTATGCACTTTATGCAGCCGGTGAACAAGCGATGTTATACGGTTCAATTGTGACCTTTATTGGTTGGACATTGTATGGCTTTGTTTCTTACAAATTTGATCTTAAAAAATCACAAGCTAATTAAAAAAGAAAAGCCTACATATGTAGGCTTTTATTCTTCTAGATATGGTGTTCCAATGGCTGCCAGCGTTCATCTGACATATCATCAACATATTCCGTATTATTTAAATAAAGTTCGCCGTCTTTATCGCGTATAAAACCAAATTTGTAGCCGTGTTTTTGGCAAAAATCTTGTAGGGCATTAAATTTCACTTTGGCATGTTTGTCGATATTTTTATCTTGTCCGTTGGCTTGCTCGCCACCTTTGGTTTCCAGTAACCACGTCGCGCCATCTTGAGTTTGTACGATGTAGTCAGGGAAAAATAAGCGTTGTTTACCAAATTGGGTGGTGTAAACGATGGAAAGATAATTTTGTCCGGAATCACCGTTTTTATACACATATTTCACATTGGAATTTTGCTCGCAGCTACGTTCAAAAAGACGTTCACTTGTGGAACGCAATATTCCGGCAATCATGGCAAAGTTGTAATCATGATAAACATTGCGGTCTAATAGTTTTTTTTCTTTTGCCAGGCTGTCAATGGGATACATTTCCTCAATCGGGATAGAAAATTTTTCGAGTCGAATTTGATTATAATCACCTAAATTTAAATTGTGCTGTGCTTTAGAGGAGAAAGAAGTAAAATCCATAAAAAGCGTTTTAAATTTATTCACATTATTAATAATAAACGCATAGAAATTTTTCAATGAAAGATGAAGTAATTTAAATTTTGGCTCGCCGGCATCTTTTAAGAAATAAATTTCGAGTAGCTGTCGCGTTTTCTCATAACTTAATCCGGTATATTTTTTCAAGCTATCAATATGATGGCGTAAATATAAACCATGATCGTGTGTATTTACCCCATATTGCATACTTTTTCCTTGATAATGTGCTGCTTCTTCCTGAATTTTCTTCAAAGTTTCGAATCGGCCTTCTAAATAATGGGCTTCAAGGTAAGAATGCAGTTTAAAGCCTTGATTTTCGAATCGTCTTTCATTTTCTTTGCTGTCATCGGTGAGTTTGTATTTTTCTTTAATGAAAGAAAAAAGTTGTTTTCTGACCGCACTTTCATCGCCAAAATCCGCATCTTTATCGCGCAGTTCTTTTTTCAGCTCAATACCTTTCGGTTCATCTTTCAGCACAACACGTTTATATTCTGCGCCAAGATGATTGCCGGTGACTTCATTTTTGTAGTCTTCATCAAAGGTATAAAGATAAGAACAGTCAAGAATATCTCTGCCATAATGTTTTGCATTTGGCATGCGACGCAAGCGTCCAAGCGTTTGAATTTCAAAGGTTTCGGACATATTTTCACGCAGTTTCACCAACACTTTGGCGCGAGGACAATCCCAACCAGTGGCAAGGGCTTGCTTAAATAATAGGAATACGGGTTCTGCGTTATTGTGGGTAACGCTGTCCTTGGAATGAACTTCACCCACATTAATTTTGCCTAGCTTTTTGGATTTGCGTTGTTTATCTTGCGTATTTTCCTCGCTCATCCATTTAGCGACTAGTTTGTTTTCATAGGTATAGCCCATATCCGCCAATTGTTTCTCCACAAATTCGATTAATTCATCATTAAGATTTGGGAATTGAATCAGCACTAAAGGACGAATATCTTCGTTTTCCTGCAAATATGCTGTGGCAATTTCTTTTCTGATTTCATTGGCTTTTTTTAATAAAAGAGTTGTCTCCGTTTGAATATTTTCCATGGTTTCTGCATTGAGATCTTTATTGATATACATGGCGCGTGTAATTAATCCTTCATTAATCACATCCACTTCATCAATTTCATAGAAGACAGCCTTTTTATTTTGTGCTGGTGTGGCAGAAACGCGAATTTCATAATTGGCATTGATGGCATCAATAATATCATTGGCTTTTGCGGTATTATTAAGATGTTCCTCATCAATAATCACAATGAATTGTTTGTTATTACGATGTGCATCAGCAATATGTTGCTTGATATTTTTACGCTCACTATCTTTTAAGGCTAAATTGCCTTTTTTCGTAATGGTTTTCCAGTTGATAAAATAAGTTGTACCACACTCAAAACCTTGATTGAGTACATCAGTAATATTACCGGTTGGGAGCGTAGGAGAAAATCGTTCCATTTTTTCCTTTGACTGTTCTTCTAAATCGCCTTTACCTACAGTAAACCAACAAAAAATAGTATTAGGATAGTTGAGTAAATAGTTTTCAATGTAACTAATTAGAATAATAGTCTTACCGCTTCCAGTAGGACTCTTTACAATAATTTGTTGTTGTTTATGTTGTTCTATGGTTTTTTCTAATAGGAAATCAACAGTTTGTTGTTGGAAATCTTTTAATTGAAGGTTGATCATAGTTCACCCGCCTCAATAAGTTCATGTCTAAAATAATATTCAGGAATTTCAATCAGTGTAGCTTGCTTTTTTGCAACTAAGGCATTTTGTGCACGAGAAAGTAATACATAAGGTGCAATAAAAAGTCGGGCTTTTATTGGTAAATTCTCATTCAGTACTGCATCTAATTCCGATTCATTTTTGACGAGAATATTATGCACACCATCAATTTCACACATATACTCCAACTCAATAAGCTCCTTGATGTAATCCATCAGTTGCACTTTTAAAGTTCGGTCATTTTCATCAAGTTTTTTAATAAAGTCGGTTTTGAAATATTTCAGATTATGTGGTAAGTCTGCTTGAATGTTTTTTAGTCGTTGATAAGTCACCTCTTCGCAAATATTATTTTCATTATTGGTACAAAGAATATATTGGCGATTTCTACCGTCCTCTTTATTCAGTTGTGTGACGGCGTGTCCTGTTGTACCAGAGCCAGCAAAGAAGTCGAGAACTATTTCGCATTTTGTATGCTCAAGTAAGTATTTTATTAACTCAATCGGTTTAGGGTTAGAAAAAATATCTTTTTCATTGAATATTTTTGTAAGGAGCTTTGTAGCAGTACCAGTCTCAGCTAAGTCGTATAAAATACTTCTACTTTTTAATATTTTTATTTGATTTTCATTGTAAAAACTCATCTCATATGGAATCCAACGATTCTCTTTTTTGTCTTTTATCCAATGAATATGATTATTTTTGATTAAGTTATGTAATCTTTCTTTTCCTACTCTCCATCTGCCATCCTTTTTATCAGGTGCAATAGGATAAAGATTATTTCCATCTGGATCTTTAATTGGAAAATACATGGTTGGTCGATCTTCTTTATGTGATGAACTTCCCCATTTCTCCAATTTAGTAATTTTATATAGTGAACCATCAGAGGATTTATATTTGTATTCGTTTTGGTCAATTTTTTCATGTTTATCATTCCAAATAAATTGAGTTGATTTTCTATATCCAAATATATATTCATGTTCCGTTACAAAAAACTCATCAGTTTGTCCCCCTCCTGATTTTTTTCTCCATATCATTGTCCCTATAAAGTTATTTTCTCCAAAAATTAAATCACATAATAACTTTAATTGGGCAAATTCATTTTCATCAATCGAAATAAAAATAACACCGGTTTTACTCAATAAATTTCGAGCAATCTCCAATCGCTTACTCATAAAAGAAAGCCACTTAGAGTGTGTATAACCATCATTTTTATCTATATAACAGTCATCATAGATGAAATCTTTATTGCCGGTGTTATAGGGAGGGTCGATGTAGATGACATCGATTTTATTGCGGTGAGTTTTTTCAAGAAGTTTTAAAGAATGGAGATTATCCCCTTCAATTAGGAAATTAAATTTTTCATAATCTTGCTGGACAATCGCTGGACAATCGCTGGACAATCGCTGGACAATCGCTGGACAATCGCTGGACAATCGCTGGACAATCGCTGGACAATCGGATGTGGTGATTTTACGTGTCGTATCTTCAACAAAAACAGGAATATGCTCTTGTAGCATTTCATCCACATGCTCGGAATGTTCTTCCCATACTAAGCCGTATTTTTTATTTAATAGTGCATTTTCAATTTCGTTGAGTGCAATAATTGACTCATCGTCAGAATGAGTTTGCTTAAGTGATTGCAAAAAAGAGAGCATTTTTTCCCTTTTTTTCTGTGATAAATTTGCCATTTATACATCCTTAGGGTAAAGAAAATTAATTTATAAGGTGTCTGGTATCATAGCGTAAAATATATGGCTTTTCGACTACGCTTTATTAAAAACTTGGCTTAAGACAACACTCTCAATAAAATAGGCTGAAACTCCGTTTGTTGGCCAAGTTTTCGGGTGTAACGCTTAACCATCACAAAGGAAAGTGCGGTCAAAATAAAGATTAAAATTGCACGGATGAGTTCATTTTCACTGATATAGCTAGAAAGTAATGTTGCAATTAATAGCGTGAAAAGTGGCACGATATACATTAACAGTGCGGAGAAAAGCATGGATTTTTCTTCTAGACCGATTTCTACCATTTGACCTGTGCGCAGTGGCGTAATGGTTTCTAGCGTGAAGATATGCTCGCCTCGCTTTCCGTTAAGTTCAGACAGGGAAGCTGTTCCACAGGCTTCTCTAGCTGAACAAGCCCCACAGGCGCTTTGTGATTGACATTTCACTTTAGCAAGCCCCGTTTCTGCATCATAGCTCATCACAACTGCACTTTCTTTTAGCATTGCGCTTCTCCCATATAAATATCAAAGCGGTGGTTTTTGGTTTCGCGACTGACATGGGGCGCTTTTTGCGCTAAGAATTCCGCATAATCAGGACGTTTTACCACCACACGTTTACGGGCTAATTGTAACGCAGGTGTCAAGAGCTCATCGGCATCCAAATCGGCGCCAACCAAATGTTGGAATACACGCATTTCTTTTTTAACTAGGGCGGATTTTTGTTTGTGCGGATACATTGGATCCAAATACACCACATCGGCACTCTCGGTTTGTGGATTGAGTTCGGCAATATGATGAATATCTAGTAAACGCATATTTTGTTGCATCATTTCGCCTATTTCTGCATCCTGATAGGTACGGTTGAGCCCATCCTGCAATAGCAAATATACTACTGGATGACGTTCTACTAAACGCACTTGGCAACCGATAGAAGCTAGAACAAAGGCATCTCGACCAAGTCCGGCTGTGGCATCAATTACGCTCGGCAATTCTGCGCCCTTAATGCCTACAGCTTTGGCAATAGCTTCGCCACGTCCACCACCAAATTTACGACGATGAGCCATCGCACCGGCAACAAAATCCACAAACACATCGCCCAACTTGGGCTCGTCTAGTTTACGCAGGGCAAGATGGGTTTCTGTTCGCACCAATGCAAGCGGACTTTCAGTACAATGCTCGATACCAAAAGGGGAACAAAGTGCGGTCAATTCTGACAATGTTCCCGCTTCGGCAAGCAGTTGAATTTTTATTTTCTCACCAGCCATACGCCGCTTTCCATATGATCTGTGTAAGGGAATTGATCAAACAGCGCCGCCTTTTCAATGCGGTGGGTTTGGCTTAGGGTTTGTAAATTCTCACAAAGGGTATGTGGATTGCAGGAAATATACAAAATACGATCGTAATTCTGCACCAGTTTTACCGTGTCAGGATCAAGACCTGCTCGGGGTGGGTCAACAAAAATCGTATTGCATTGATAGGCTTTTAAATCAATGCCTTTTAAGCGATTAAACTCACGTACGCCATTCATTGCTTGGGTAAACTCTTCTGCGGACATACGGATAATTTGTAGATTATCTATACCATTTTCCGCAATATTAAATTGTGCGGCAGCCACGGATGGCTTGGCGATTTCGGTAGCAAGCACTCTACGGAAGTTTTGTGCAAGGGCGATAGAGAAATTGCCGTTACCACAGTACAGCTCCAATAAATCCCCTTGCGAACCTTGGGTGCAATCAATCGCCCACTCCAACATCTTGCAATTTACAGCTGCATTAGGCTGGGTAAAGCTGTTTTCCACTTGGCGATAAACATAATTGCGCCCTTTTACCGGTAATACTTCATCGACAAAATCCTGCTCTAAACAGATTTTTTGTTTACTCGCACGACCAATCAACTGCACATCAAAACCAAGTTGTTGTAATTCGCCTTTCAAGTTTTCGGCAGCATTTTGCCATTCTTCCGTGAGTTGCTTGTGGTAAAGCAGGCTTACAATAATCTTATTGCTGAGCGTGCTCAAATAATCAATTTGGAACAGTTTTTTATGTAATACTTCCTGCATTTTTAACAATGGCAGTAAGCTTTTCATCATGCGATTGATCAGTTCGCTGGCAATTGGGAATTCATCCACTCGATAACGTTGCAAGGTACTTTGATCAAACATAATGTGATAAAAATCGCCTTTATCATGCCAGATACGAAATTCTGCACGCATCCGATAATGGCTAGTCGGCGAATCAAACACGGCTATTTCTGGGGCGTTAAAGGGCTGCAAAAGTGCGGTCAGCTTTTCAGTCTTTTTTTGCAGGAGTTCGGTATATTGGGAAATGGGTAGTTGCATTGATGTTTACGTTTGAATAATAAATATCCCACAGCCCTTGGCAAGCATGGGGATTGAGTAAAAAAGCAAAAGGCAAGCTTCTGCCTGCCTTTTAAAATGTATTATTCGCCAGAATAATCTTCGCCGCCAGAAGCCGCTTCGCTCACATCACCTGATAAGGTGTAAACACGTTTTGTTGTGTTAATGCGAGTACGATATTTATTCCACGTTTTTTCGAAGAAAGTTTCCGGTGCACGTTCACCACGGCAAAAAGCAACAAATTCTTTTTCTTCTTTTGTCGTCGGCTTACGCTCGCCTGAATCTAATGCTTTAAACGCTTGGCCATATTGCTCTAATACTTGGGATTCTTTGATTGTATAATCACCGTGACGGGAAAATCCGCGTGGGTAGTTTTTGTCGTCAAAAAAACGACGAGTAACACTGAAACTAGCAGCCATAATATCATCTCTCTTCTTTATATTTAAAAACGGCAGGCATTAAACCAATTTTTTTTTATTTTTGCAATAAACCTTTCACGGTTTCTACATAATCTTTGACGAAATCGTCGTAATTTAAGCCTTCAGGGTTTACGCGATATTTGCCATTGACATAGAAATCAGGTACGCCACGTACTTGAAACTGTTCCGCTGCATTTACTTGTTTATTCACTAAACCGTTTACAGCAAAGCTGTTGATGTTGTTATCAAATTGTTCAGCTGTAACGCCGTTATCAATGAAAATTTTGCGAATATCGTCCATTGAGCTTAATTTATCTTGTTGTGCTGCTTCAAATAAAGGCGCTTTTACTTTGCTTTCTGCACCAAGTGCCATCGCTAATGCCCATGCACGAGTGAGGTTTTCAGATTGACGACCTAAGAAATTGACGTGATATTGTTTAAATTCAGTGCCTTTTGGTAAGCTTTCCGCAACTTGTTTTGGGATGTGGTATTCCATTTCAAAAGCATAGCAATGCGGGCAGTAGAAAGAGAAAAATTCAATCACTTCTGGTTGTGCGGAAGCCGTTTGACTCACTTGAACGTATTGTTTGCCTTCTTCTAGGTTGGCTGCGAATGCATTAAATGAAAATAAAGCACCGAGTAAAAATAAAACTTTTTTCATTTGTTTTCCTTATTTAATAATTCCGCGAGCTTTTAACAATGCGGTTTTAAAATCTTCTTCATAATCTTTTTTGATGCCTGGGATTGGCTCAAATTTATCTGTGCCGTGCATTTTTAAATGATAAATAATAATTTCATCAGATAATTCTGCTACCGGTTTATCAAATCCTGCTTCATCAGCAATTTTTTGCAGAATTTGTAACAAGCTCAGATCTGGGTCTTTAGACCAATAAGGTTGTAAAAGTTCCAATACTTCATTTAAACGTTTACATTTCATTGCTATTTCCTTTTAAATAGAGAAAAATAGGGCTAGATCATACTTCAAATAAGGCAATAAGAAAATATGAAATACACAATAAGTGCGGTTATTTTAGCGGGTGGAAAAGCGCGTCGAATGAACGGAGCAGATAAAGGCTTACAGCTTTTACAAAATAAACCATTAATTAGCCATGTGATTGAGCGCTTACAACCTCAAGTGATTGATATTTCAATTAATGCTAATCGTCACCATGCGGAATATGCACAATGGAGTTTTCCTGTATTTTCAGATGAATTGCCTGATTTTCAGGGGCCATTGAGCGGTATGTTAACAGCACTCGAACAAGCTAAAACAGATTTTGTACTTTTTGTGCCTTGTGATAGTCCGTATTTTCCACAAAACTTATTAGAAAAATTAAAAAGTGCGGTTAAAAATGATCGCACTTTAATGGCTTATGCAAAAGATAAAGAGCGTGAACACCCGACATTTTGTTTGATGTCCGTTCAGCTTAAAGAAAAATTACGAGCCTATTTAAACGAGGGCGAACGTCGTTTATTACAATTTATGAACAAAAATGGCGCGGTTGCTGTCCAATTTGACGAACAAGAGGGACGATTTGTAAATTTTAATACCTTAGAAGATTTACAATAAATTATTTGTTTAACCTTGAATTTTGTAAAAAATTCTCCATTATTGCAGTGTTTACTTTCTATTTTATTGAGGAACTTTATTATGATGCGAATCCTTTTATTTTTAGCCACTAACTTTGCTGTGATGCTTGTGTTAGGGATTATTTTAAATGTGACCGGTATTGCAGGAAATAGTACAGGTGGCATTTTAATTATGGCAATGCTTTTCGGTTTTGCCGGATCATTGATTTCATTATTTTTGTCAAAAACCATGGCATTGCATTCTGTGGGCGCGGAAGTGATTACTGAACCACGTAATCAAGCTGAACGTTGGTTAATGGAAACTGTACGCCGTCAAGCGCAACAAGCAGGTATCCCAATGCCTGATGTGGCGATTTACCATTCTAATGATGCGAATGCTTTTGCTACGGGGGCAACTAAAAACAATTCTTTAGTGGCGATTAGTACGGGCTTATTAAACTCCATGACAGAAGAAGAAGCTGAGGCGGTATTGGCTCACGAGGTCTCACACATAGCGAACGGTGATATGGTGACCATGACTTTATTACAAGGCGTATTGAATACCTTTGTGATTTTCTTATCTCGCGTGATTGCCAATGTAGTGGCAAGTTCTCGTAATGGCGATGAAGAAAGTCGCAGCTCAGGCATTTACTTCTTAGTCTCAATGGTGTTAGAAATCTTGTTTGGTATTTTAGCGAGCATTATCGCGATGTGGTTCTCACGTTATCGTGAATACCGTGCAGATGCAGGTTCTGCACAGCTTGTCGGTAAAGAAAAAATGATTGCGGCATTGCAACGTTTACAACAAATTCATGAGCCGCAAGAGATGGAAGGTTTACTTAATGCCTTTATGATTAATGGCAAACGTAGCGAGCTCTTTATGAGTCACCCTCCACTTGAAAAGCGTATCGAAGCATTACGTAGTTTATAAAAGATAAAAAATAAAGGGCTAAATGTAATATTTAGCCCTTTTTATTTGTAGATTATTTAATATCCGCTAAGACTTTAGTGAGTAATTCCCAGTACGTTTGTACTGTTGAAATTTGGACTTTTTCATCTGGCGAATGCGCATTACGAATAGTTGGCCCTACAGAAATCATATCAATATTTGGATAATGTTCTTTCAATAAGCCACATTCAAGCCCCGCATGAATCACTTTAATCTCAGGCTCTTTGCCAAGCACTTCTGCATAATGTTTTTTCATTAAGGCTAAAATTGCCGTGTCGTTTACCGGTTTCCAACCAGGGTAAGAACCTGAAAATTCAACTGTTGCACCCGTGAGTTTGGCGAGTGATGTTAAGGTGTTTTCTACATATTCTTTGCCACTTTCAATCAATGAGCGAATAAGAATGGTACCTTTGATTTTATCTTCAAGGGTTTTTAATACACCAATGCTTAACGAGCTCTCCACGACATTTTTGATTACATCACTGTTGCGGATTACGCCATTTGGTAAGACGTTTAGCAAATTAATCACTTTTTGGGTGGTTTCAAGCGTGAAAGTTTGTTGTGGATTTTCAACTAGCTCAGCGGTTAAGGTTAAGTTTGGTTCAGCGATAGCAAGCTCATCTTTCAATAAAACTTCAAAATTTTTGACCGCACTTTTTACGCTTTCTACATCATGATTGAAGCAAATGGTTGCGGCGGATTCACGTGGAATCGCGTTACGAATTGAGCCTCCGCGAATTTCTGCAAGGGCAAAGTGCGGTTGATTTTGTGAAAGTTTTGCTAATAAACGCGCCAATACTTTAATTGCATTCGCACGTGTGGTGTGAATATCACAACCAGAGTGACCGCCACGCAAACCTTTTAAGTTAATTTGCAAAGTATGGCTGAATGAATTGGTTTCACGGTGAACAGGTAGTTCAACATTAGCATTAACCCCGCCAGCACAACCAATATAGATCTCACCGATTTCTTCAGTATCCGTATTAATTAAGATTTCTGATTTTAACCAGTTACGGCGAAGGTGTACGGCACCATCCATGCCGGTTTCTTCAGTCATGGTGAGTAACACTTCAAGTGGTGGGTGTGCAATATCGGTACTTTCTAATACCGCTAAGGTCGAGGCTAAGCCGATACCGTTATCCGCGCCAAGTGTGGTGCCTTGTGCTTTTACCCAATCCCCATCAATATAAGGACGAATTGGGTCTTGAGCGAAGTTATGTGGATTGCCTTCATTCGCTTGCGGAACCATATCTAAATGTGCTTGTAATACAACAGGTTGGCTGTTTTCCATTCCTGCTGTGGCAGGTTTACGAATTAATACATTACCGGCTTCATCACGCTCGGCAAAAAATTGTTTTTCTTTCGCCCAGTTAACAATAAAGGTCGCGAGCGCATCTTCGTGATGAGATGGATGTGGAATCGCACAAATTTGATCAAACCATTTCCAAAGTAATTGCGGCTGTAATGTGGTAATTTCTGACATAATGAACTCCTTTTTTCATTAAAATTTTTGCGGAAATCATAGCATAAAACGCCATTTCGGGTTAAAATTCTGCAATTTTTTTATTTAGCGACAAAGTTTAAGGTATTTGTTATGAGCGAAAAATATGTTGTGACTTGGGATATGTTCCAAATGCATGCCCGTAAATTAGCGGAACGTTTACTTCCTGCCACTCAGTGGAAAGGTATTATTGCAGTAAGCCGCGGTGGTTTATTCCCAGCAGCGGTACTTGCTCGCGAATTAAATATTCGTTTCGTAGAAACCGTGTGTATTGCCAGTTATGATCACGATGAACAAGGTGCATTAAAAGTATTACACCGCGCAGATGGTGATGGTGAAGGAATGATTGTGGTAGACGATTTAGTGGATACCGGCAATACCGCTCGTGCAATTCGTGAAATGTATCCGAAAGCGAAATTCGTCACAGTATTCGCAAAACCTGCAGGAGCTGAGTTAGTGGATGATTACGTGATTGATATTCCACAAAATACTTGGATTGAACAACCTTGGGATTTAGGTTTAACTTTCGTGCCACCATTGGCAAGAAAATAATTACAAATATGAATTGGAAATGCGGGGTTTAGCCTCGCATTTTGTTTTATTGAGCCAATTGCAAAATCCCGTTAGAATTAACCGCACTTTTACTTAACAAGGAATTTGAATGTCAGCCAAACCGCGTTTTGTGCATCTTCGTACGCACACTGATTTTTCTATGATTGATGGAATCGCGAAAGTGAAACCATTAGTCAAGGCGTGTGCAGCAGATAACATGGTCGCGTTGGCATTAACAGATTTTACTAATTTTTGTGGTGTGGTGCGTTTTTATGGTGAAACCCTTTCTTCGGGATTAAACCGATTATTGGCGCTGATGTTCATGTTAAAAGCGAGTTATGTGGTGAGGAATTATTCACTCTCACTTTACTTGCTAAGAACAATGAAGGTTATAAAAACATCACATTACTGCTTTCAAAAGCCTATCAACGTGGCTATGTGGATCTACCTTATATTGACCAGGAGTGGTTGATTGAACACCGTGAAGGTGTAATTGTTTTATCAGGTAGCACACAAGGCGATATTGCAAAAAAACTCCTTAAAGAAAATATTTCCGAAGCTGAAAGTGCGGTCAGTTTTTATCAAGAATTTTTTCCAGACCATTTTTACCTTTCTCTTTCTCGAACGGGGCGTCCAGATGAAGAACGTTATATTCAAGCCGCATTAAAACTTGCTGAAGCCCATGATTTACCGCTTGTCGCAACCAATGATGTTGTCTTTCTCGCGCCTGATGATTTTGAGGCACACGAAATTCGAGTTGCTATTCATGATGGCTATACCCTTGATGATCCGAAACGTCCAAAACGTTATACCGAGCAACAATATTTCCGTTCAGAAGAAGAGATGTGTCAATTATTTGCTGACATTCCTTCTGCGCTTGAAAATACGGTATTAATTGCGCAACGCTGTAATGTCACTTTGCGTTTGGGTGAGTATTTCCTTCCAAAATTCCCAACAGGCGATCTGAGTACGGAAGATTATTTGGTGATGAAAGCCAAAGAGGGTTTGGAAGAGCGTTTGGTGTTTTTATTTCCCGATGATAAAGTGCGGGCAGAGAGACGACCGGAATATGATGAGCGTCTTCAAGTCGAACTCGATGTGATCAACCAAATGGGCTTCCCGGGTTACTTCTTAATCGTCATGGAGTTTATTCAGTGGTCAAAAGATAATGATATCCCAGTTGGACCAGGACGTGGTTCTGGTGCGGGTTCATTGGTGGCTTATGCACTAAAAATTACCGATTTAGATCCTCTTGAATTCGATCTTCTTTTTGAGCGTTTCCTCAATCCGGAGCGTATTTCCATGCCCGATTTCGACGTCGACTTCTGTATGGACGGACGCGATCGCGTTATCGATCATGTGGCAGAAACCTATGGTCGTGGTGCGGTATCACAAATTATTACTTTCGGTAGCATGGCAGCCAAAGCGGTAATTCGAGATGTGGGTCGCGTATTAGGCCATCCTTATGGTTTTGTGGATCGTATTTCGAAAATGATTCCACCGGATCCAGGCATGACCTTAGCCAAGGCTTTTGAGGCTGAACCACAGTTACAAGTGGCATATGATTCAGATGAAGAAGTTAAAGCCCTAATTGATATGGCACGTAAGCTAGAAGGTGTTACTCGAAATGCGGGTAAACACGCGGGTGGCGTGGTGATTTCCCCTTCTTTGATTACAGACTTTGCGCCACTTTATTGTGACAACGAGGGGCTTCATCCGGTTACTCACTTTGATAAAAATGATGTCGAATATGCCGGTTTAGTGAAGTTTGACTTCTTAGGTTTGCGTACGCTCACCATTATCAAATGGGCACTAGATATGATTAATGCCCGCCTTACTCGTGAAGGCAAACCTCCAGTCGATATTGCCGCCATTCCATTAGATGATCCCGAATCCTTTGAGTTGCTGAAACGGTCTGAAACGACTGCCGTATTCCAGCTGGAATCGCGCGGGATGAAAGATTTGATTAAACGTCTGCAGCCAGACTGTTTTGAAGATATTATCGCGTTGGTGGCGTTATTCCGACCAGGTCCATTGCAATCGGGCATGGTGGATAACTTTATTGACCGTAAACATGGTCGAGAAGAAGTGTCTTATCCTGATGCAAACTATCAACATGAAAGCCTTAAACCGATTTTAGAGCCAACTTACGGTATTATTTTGTACCAAGAACAAGTGATGCAGATTGCTCAGGTGCTAGCAGGTTATACTCTTGGCGGTGCGGACTTATTACGCCGTGCGATGGGTAAGAAAAAGCCAGAAGAAATGGCAAAACAGCGCTCAGTGTTTAAAGAAGGCGCTGAAAAAAATGGGGTTGATGGCGAGCTTTCCATGAAAATTTTCGACTTGGTGGAAAAATTTGCCGGCTATGGTTTCAATAAATCGCACTCCGCTGCCTATGCATTGGTATCTTATCAAACCCTTTGGCTGAAAACCCATTTCCCTGCTGAGTTTATGGCAGCAGTAATGACCTCGGAAATGGATAATACGGATAAAATTGTCGGCTTATACGATGAATGTTTGCGTATGGGCTTAAAAGTCACCCCACCAGATATTAACGTAGGGAAACATCATTTCAGTGTGAATGAAAATGGTGAAATTGTTTATGGTATTGGGGCGATTAAAGGCGTGGGTGAAGGTCCTATTGAAGCTCTAATTACCGCGCGTAATGAAGGTGGAATTTTCAGAGATTTATTTGATTTATGTGCTCGCGTTGATCTGAAAAAAATTAACCGTCGTACCTTTGAAAGTCTGATTATGTCAGGCGCATTTGATAAGCTAGGACCACATCGTGCAGCATTATCTAAGAATCTAGAAGATGCACTCAAAGCCTCTGATCAGCATGCAAAAGATGAGGCCATGGGGCAAACTGATATGTTCGGTGTGCTAACAGAAACACACGAAGAAGTGGAAAATGCTTATGCCCACACGCCACCTTACACAGAAAAACAAATTCTAGATGGTGAGCGTGAAACCCTTGGTTTGTATTTAAGCAGCCATCCGGTAAGTCGTTATTTAAAAGAGCTTTCTCATTACAGCTCTACGCGATTAAAAGATCTGACACCGAATCGCCGTGGACAAATTAGCACAGCAGCTGGTTTGTTAGTATCAACTCGCTTTGCAACAACGAAAAAAGGCAATCGAATTGGTATTGCAACCATAGATGATCGTTCTGGACGTTTGGACTTAACTCTGTTTGGGGAAAGCTTAGACCAATTCGGTGAAAAACTGCAAAAAGACACGGTTGTGGTGGTATCTGGCCAAGTAAGTTTTGACGATTTTTCAGGTGGATTAAAAATGTCTGTACGGGATTTGATGACTTTAGATGAGGCGCGCTCCCGTTATGCGAAATCTTTGGCAATCAGTTTGTCCGAGGAGCAGATTAGCCCAAGTTTTATTAAGAAACTGAAAGAAAGGTTAGAACCTGTTAGTGGCGGTACTTTACCAATTAACGTATATTATCAAAGTGCAAAAGGCCGTGCGTTATTGCGTTTAGGGATTCAATGGTCGATTACACCAACGGATGAGATACTAACAGAATTGGTGAATTTGCTCGGTGAAAATGCGGTAGAGCTAGAATTCGGCTAATATTCCAGTAAAAGTGCGGTCAAAAAATCAGTGTTTTTTTAACCGCACTTGGGCTATGTAAACAAAGCGAGAGATAAAATGGAAAAAATCATTATTGATGCAGACAGATTTTTACGCACCATTTCACGTATTTCCCATGAAATTATTGAAAAGCACCAAGATTTCGATAATGTGATTTTAGTTGGGGTGAAACGTCGAGGAGCAGAAATTGCAGAATTGATTCAACGTCGTATTGAAGAGTTAAATGGAGTAAGTCTTCCAATGATGGAATTGGATATCATGTTTTACCGCGATGACCTAGAGTATGTTGAACCTGAAAATCCAACTCCTGTGTATAGTGGTGCTTCAAGTTATATGAATATTCAGGGTAAAGAAGTCATTTTGATCGATGATGTGCTCTTTACCGGTAGAACTATTCGTGCTGCGATGGATGCGTTAACGGATTTTGGTCGAGCAGCTAAAATTGAATTGGTGATTTTAGTCGATCGTGGACACCGTGAATTGCCTATTCGGGCCGATTATGTGGGTAAAAATGTGCCGACTTCCCGTGATGAGCAAGTTCAGGTGCGTACATTAAAATATGATGGTTGTTATGAAGTGGCGTTATTGCCAAAATAACGATCAGCCTATTGTGAACCTTTGATAAAATTGATAATCTAACGAGCATTATCCTATTATTTTTTAAGACAACTAAAATGAAAAAATCAATGTTAAAATCTTTTTTATTTGCCATGATCGGTCTGTTTACTTTTTCTCAAGTACAAGCAGAAGAACGCGTTGTGGCGACCGTAAATGGCACACCAATTTTACAAAGCCAAGTGAATGCTGTAATGGGCAAGAAAGGTAGCCAACGTGCCGCATTAGATAAGATTATTGATGATATGCTGACTGATAAGGCTATCAAGGAATCAGGCGTAAAAGTAAACCAAGCGGAAGTAAACCGTATCGTAGAAGATATTGCGGCAAAAAATGGTTTAACTTATGGTCAATTCTTAGATGCATTGGATTATCAAGGTATTTCCTTAAATGCATTTAAACAACAAATCTCTCGTCAAATGTTAATGGCTGGCGTGCGTAATCATGCTATTCAAAACAGCGTAGATGTCACTCGTGAGCAAGTGGATGCATTGGGTAAACAAATGCTCGATGAAGCAAAAGCAAAAGGTACGGCACAAAAAGTGATGGGCAAAGAGTATGAAGTTCGTCATATTTTATTAAAACTAAACCCGTTACTGAACGATACCCAAGCAAAAGCAGAATTAGAACGTATTCGTAGCGAGATTATTTCGGGCAAAATGACATTTGCTGATGCCGCATTAAAATATTCTAAAGATTATTTATCAGGTGCGAATGGCGGAAGTTTAGGCTATGCCTTCCCTGAGGCTTATGTAGGCCCATTTGCAAAAATGGTTGAAACTACACCACAAGGTACCATTTCAGCGCCATTTAAATCTGAATTTGGTTGGCATATCCTTGAAGTAACTGGCAGTCGTGATGGCGATAAAACAGAAGATGCCTATCGTCAAAAAGCTTACGAACAAATTGTAAATAGCCAATTACAAGAAGCAACCAAAGACTGGGTGAAAGCATTACGTAAAAATGCTGATATTCAATATTTCGATAAATAACAGAAAACATTAGAATAAGGGGGCATTTGGCCCCTTTTGTCGTTTTTATAAAATGAGTGACGCATGAAAAAATTTTTTGTCTTTTTATTGATTCTTCTGCTTATTCTTGGCGGTGTTGGTTTTTGGGGGTATCAAAAACTAACGGAGTTTGTTCATACGCCGGTGAATGTCACACAAGATCAATTGCTTACGATTGAACGAGGCACCACCGGTAGTAAACTTGCTGCGTTATTAGAGCAAGAAAAAATTCTTGATCATGCGGATTTGTTGCCTTGGTTATTGAAATTACAACCGAAGCTAAACAAACTGAAAGCGGGGACTTATTCTTTAACGGGTGTGAAAACGTTGCAAGATTTATTGGATATGATTAATTCCGGTAAGGAAGCACAATTTAGTGTGAAGTTTATTGAAGGTAAAACATTCAAGGAATGGCGTAAAAACCTTGAAAACGCACCGCACTTAAAACAAACCTTGCAAGGTAAAAGTGATAAAGAAATTATGGCGTTATTGGATATTCCAGCTGTTGCAAAAGCCGTTTACGAATGGAATAACATGGATGGCTGGTTGTATCCAGATACCTATAATTACACGCCAAACTCAACAGATCTTGAATTATTAAAACGTTCAACGACTCGTCTACAAAAAGCCTTAGATAAAGCGTGGAATGAACGTGATGAAAATCTCCCATTAGCGGATCCGTATCAGATGCTGATTTTGGCTTCTATTGTGGAGAAAGAAACTGGAGTTGCGGCGGAGCGTCCACAAGTGGCTTCGGTATTTATTAATCGTTTGAAAGCCAATATGAAACTACAAACTGATCCAACCGTGATTTATGGAATGGGTGAGAGTTATACCGGTAATATTCGTAAGAAAGATTTGGAAACGATAACCCCTTACAATACCTATATGATTGAGGGGCTACCACCAACACCAATTGCGATGGTGAGTGAAAGTGCTTTGCAGGCAGTAGCTCATCCAGCTAAAACGGACTTTTATTATTTTGTTGCCGATGGAAGTGGCGGCCATAAATTTACTCGTAATCTGAACGAGCATAATAAAGCCGTGCAAGAATATTTACGTTGGTATCGTAACCAACAAAAAGGAGCCAATTAATGCAAGGCAAATTTATCGTGATTGAAGGGTTGGAAGGCGCAGGTAAAAGTACCGCCATGCAAACGGTGGTAGATACATTAAAATCCCTTGGTGTAAGCGATATCGTGTTTACTCGGGAGCCTGGTGGTACACCATTAGCAGAAAAATTGCGCCATTTAATTAAACATGAAACAGAAGAACCTGTTACGGATAAAGCGGAATTATTAATGCTTTATGCGGCACGAATTCAATTGGTAGAAAATGTGATTAAGCCAGCATTGGCAGAAGGTAAAATTGTGCTGGGTGATCGTCATGATATGTCTTCACAAGCCTATCAAGGTGGTGGGCGTCAGTTTGACCAAACGCTTATGGCGAATTTAAAAAATATGGTATTAGGCAATTTTGAGCCTGATTTTGTACTGTATTTAGACATTGCTCCTGCAGAAGGTTTAGCTCGTGCAAGAGGACGTGGAGAATTAGATCGTATAGAACAACAAGGACTCGATTTTTTCTATCGCACCCACCAACGTTATTTGGAATTGGTGCAAAACAATCCAAAAGTTGCGATTATTAATGCAGGTCAGCCCTTGGAACAAGTACAAGTAGACATTCAAAGTGCGGTCAAAAATTGGTGGGTTTCACAAGTAAAATGAGTGAACTTTATCCTTGGTTAGTACCTACTTATCACAAAATTAGCCAAACTTTTAGCGAAGGTTTGGGGCATCATGCATTATTGATTAAAGCTGATCAAGGTCTAGGTGCTGAAGGTTTGTTTGAGGCTTTGACAAAACGCATGATGTGTCAAACGCCAGATAATGAACCTTGTGGCCATTGTCATGCTTGCCATTTAATGGCAGCGCACAGCCACCCTGATTTTCATGTTTTAGCCTCTCAAGAAGGCAAAGACATTGGTGTTGATCAGGTACGGGCGATTAATGAAGTTGTCAGCCAACACGCGCAACAAAACGGCAATAAATTAGTATATATTCAAGATGCAGAACGTCTTACGGAAGCGGCAGCTAATGCATTGCTTAAAACCTTGGAAGAGCCGCGTCCGAACACGTATTTCTTATTGCAAATAGAGCCATCCTCTTCGTTGTTAGCGACTATTTACAGCCGTTGCCAAGTGTGGAATGTGCCTTTGCCAACGGAAGCAGAAGCCTTAACTTGGCTTTCCTCTCAATTTCAGGCAGAAACATCAGAATTATTGACTGCTGCACTTGCGATGAATTTGGGTCGTCCACTGTTAGCATTAGACACACTTCAGCAAGGATTAATTGAACAACGGAAGAATTTCCTACGTCAATTTTGGCTTTTTTATCGTCGTCGTTCGCCTTTGGAGATTTTGCCTTTCTTTGAAAAAGAACGCACCGTACAGCAAGTAGATTGGATTTTAGCGTTTTTAAGCGATGCCATTAAATACAAACTCGAAATACAAAGTGGCTGGCAAACACTTGATCTTAAAACAGGTGTAACTCAATTTGCAGACGAGCAAACAGCGCTTGGGTTATTAACCGCAAATAAAATTATGCAAAAAGTACGTTCGGATTTACTCACTATCAACGGCGTTAACACAGAATTAATGTTACTAGATGGTTTGACAAAGTTAATTACCGAGGTATTTAAGGACTAAATTATGTTTATCGTAGATTCCCATTGCCATTTAGATGCATTGGATTATGAAAATTTACACAAAGATATTGCTGATGTAGTGGCCAAAGCCCAAGCGCGAGATGTGAAGCATTTATTGGCGATTGGCGTAACATTAAGCCGTTTTGAAAAAGCTTACCCTGAGTTAGCAAAATTTCCGAATGTGTCTTTAGCTTGTGGTGTGCATCCATTAGATCTTGAAGAAGAACCTTACGATGCCGAGCGTTTATTACGTTTATCCAAGATAAAAAAGTGATCGCAATTGGCGAAATTGGTTTGGATTATTATTACAGTGCAGATAATAAGGCATTGCAGCAAACGGTTTTTGCGGATCAAATCAGAATTGCTAATGAAGTGGATAAACCCGTG